>CAZWZZ010000366.1:0-6437 GCA_964638395.1 uncultured Caldilineaceae bacterium | reverse complement strand
CTCAAGCTACTGGCCCATTATCCAGGCCCTCGGCTTTGCCCTGATTATGGCCGGATTGGCCGTCAACGTGTCGCTGGTCATTTTTGGCGTCATCGTCACCCTGACGGCGGTCGTCGGCTGGAACCTGGAGCCATTTGAGATGTAGTCGTTACGAGGCTCAGTAGTTCCAAATTGCTCGGCTCGGATTGCCAAATTGGCAATCCCCTTTGAGCGAAAGCAGTTTGTTTGAGGCGGCGCTTGGCGGCCCGGAGTTGGGCCTCTGGTAGTGGATAAGATGCAACAAAAAGCGGTGTAGGTCTATCCTACACCGCTTTTTCTGTTCAGTAATGGGGAAGGAGGGACTCGAACCCTCACGCCTCGCGGCACATGATCCTAAATCATGCTCGTCTGCCAGTTCCGACACTCCCCCGACATTCGACTGTAAATTATAGCCCGAAATGGCGGAGGCGCAAAGTCGGTCGTGAATTTTGGGAGCATTTCAATTTTGGGGCGAATTAAATCATAACGATTTTACCGTCCTACCCCGTATTCTTCAACCCGGCGGCTACGCCGTTGATGGTCAATAGCACTGCCTGTAGGATACTCTGGGCCTCGGTGCTGGCGGGGTCGGGCAGGGCGCGGAGTTGGCGGAGCAGGCTGACCTGGAGAAAGTTTAGCGGATCGACGTAGGGATTACGCAGTTGAATCGAACGCTGCAAAACCTTGTCGTTGTCCAAAATTTCCTCTTGATCGGTGATCTCCAAAATCCAGCGGCGGGTACGATGAAACTCAGCGTAGATGTCGTTGAAAATCATATCCCGCACCGCTTTATCCTCCACCAGATTGGCGTACAGGCGGGCGATGCCCATATCTGCCTTACTCAGCGAGACTTGGGCGTTGTCGAGGGCTGTTTTGAAAAAGGGCCAGCGGGCGTACATCTCCCGCAGATTTTCCAGGCGATCCTCGGCGGTGGCGTAGGCGGCAAAGGCTGTGCCCATACCGTACCAGCCGGGCAGGACGTGGCGGGATTGCATCCAGCTAAAGACCCAGGGAATGGCCCGCAAGGTAGCGAACACATCCGCCTGGCTCTGGCCCTTGCGCCGGGCCGGGCGGGAGCCGATCTGTAACTGGCTCAGTTCGTTGATGGGCGTGGCCTGCTGCCAATAGGTAATCAGCTCCGGCGTTTCATACACCAGCCGCCGGTAAGCGGAGAAACTGGTCTGGGATAGCTCCTCCATCGTCGCCTGCCATTTGGCCAGGGGCAAGGTGCGGACTTTGTGTTCGGGGGCGCTGCGCATCAACACGGCGTGGACGATTTGCTCCAGATGGCGACGGGCGATAGCTTTTTTGCCGTACCGTTCGTCGATGACCTCCCCCTGCTCGGTGATCCGCAATTTCCCGTTGACCGTCCTGGCCGGCTGGGCCAGAATAGCCCGGTTGGTCGGCCCGCCGCCGCGAGCGATGGTGCCGCCCCGCCCGTGGAACAGGCTGAAGCTAACGCCATGTTCCTGGCAACAGGCAGCGATAGCTTGTTGGGCGCAAAACAGTTCCCAGGTGGCGGCGATGTAACCGGCATCCTTGTTGCTGTCGGAGTAACCGATCATAATAATTTGCTGGTTGTCCCGGCCGGCCAGATGTTTGGCGTATCTGGGGTGCTGGAATAGTGTACTCATAATCTCCGGGGCGGCCTGTAAATCGGCCCGCGTCTCGAAGAGGGGGGCGATGCTCAGGCCCTCGCTACTCCCATCCTCGTCTTCGTGTAGACATAGACCACTCCAATACGCTAAAAGCAAGACCACCAATAAATCATCCGGCCCTTTGGTCATACTGATGATATAGGGACCGATACACTCCGAGCCGTAAATATCAACAATCCGGTACAGCAGGTTGAACAAGTCCAGCGTTTCCTGGGCCTCATCGGACAGGTCGGTGAGCTGGCTGAGGTCGGGGCGGGGGGCTTCCAGTTGGTCGGTCAGCAGGGCCGTGCGGTCAGCCGGGGACATTTGCTCAAATCCCTGAGCAATATCCAGCTTGTCGAACAGTTCGGCCAGCACCTGCCGATGGTAGAGGCTGTATTGGCGCACATCGAGGCGGGCCGTGTGTAGCCCAAAGACCCGGACCTGGTATATAAAATCTTTCAGACTCGTCTCGGCGATGCTCTCCAGGCGAGCGGCTCGTAGACTGCGGTCCAGCCGCTCCAAAGGCTCCAACAGGTCGGCCCGGCGACGCAACGGGGGCCAGGGGGCGTCGTTTTGACCCAGTAGCCGCCCAACCACATCCTCATCGTGGACAGCCCCCAGCGCCTCGACCAGATGGGCAGTCAACAGGCGGTAGGTTTCCGGGGCATACCGTTTGCTCAGGCGGGTGACGTGGCCGGAAAAATCAGGCTCATACCGTTCAAGCAACTGTTCCAGACCGGCGGTGACCTCGACCAGTCGGTTGGACATACTCATCTCCCGGCTCAGGGGTTGGGCGGCGCGGCTGTGTTGCTCGGCGGCGGAGCGGCGGTAACGTTGGATGGCCTCTGCCGAAATGTGGGTGGTGACGAATGGATTGCCGTCCCGGTCGCCGCCGATCCAGGAGCCGAAACTCAAAAAGCGATCCGGGACCGCGAGCGTGGGGTAATATTTGGCCAGCGCCTTTTCCATATTACGGTACACCTCCGGGATGATGTCCCACAGGGTGGCATAAAAATGGTACAGGCTGGTACGCACTTCATCTTTGGGAGTCGGTTTTGTGGTCCGGCTGCGCTCCGTCGTCCACAGGGCGGTCACTTCGGCGTGAATTTTGGTCAGCAGTTCCTCCCGTTCGCGGGGCAGCAAATCTTCGGTGTCGAGGGCATACATAGTGCGGGAGATGCGCCGCAGTTTGGATAGCACGGTGCGCCGTTTGTTTTCGGTGGGGTGGGCGGTGAAGACCAATTCGATGTCCAGCCGTTCCAACAGGTTAGCCATATGCTCCTCACGGACGCCGGTGCGGTACAGATTGGCGATGGCTGCCTCAATCGACTCGGCCAGCGGCTCCCCCTCAGCCCGCCGCTCCCGCTCCCGCAGCACCCGGATGCGGTGATTCTCCTCGGCCAGGTTAATCAGTTCAAAATAGCTGGTGAAGGCCCGGGCCACGGCATCCTGGGCCGAGACACTCATGCTATCAACCAACTCGGTGATTTCCCGGTCGGTCAAGGGATCAGGCCGGGTGCGGCGGGATTTGGTCAGCACCCGCATCCGCTCCTCCAAGCCGAAAATCTCCGGCCCGGCCTGTTGATAGATGACCTGCCCCAGGATATTCCCCAGCAGGCGCACATTGTCGCTCAATAATTTACGATAGTCAGCGGTGATAGACATTAGCTCTCCATTTCTTTTGTCCGGGGTCGGGCGAATTTCCCCTGTGCCCGGAACGTGTTCATTAATAGCAGCAAAATATTCGATTTTGAGGCACGCGGCACGTCGGCGTGTCGCCGCTCGAAACTTGATACGGTGAGTATAGAATGGAGAGCGACGCTGGTCGCCATTCCTTGTAAATATTTGGGAGCGGTGATTTTACCGTGATTTGGCTGATTTGCCAACCACGGTCATTGACGTTAAACTCTGTACACACCAGGAACGGAACTTTTGTTCTGTTTTTTTAGGAGATATGGATGCTCTTCAAACCGAAATTTCTAACGATGTTTTTCATCTTTTTGTTGATGTCTCTGGCCTGCGCCGGTAGCGACGCTGCCGACCCCCTGACCGACTTGCCCCCCGATACGCCCAGCGTCACCCTGGCCCCGCTGGAAACCGTCACCCTGCCTATTTTGCCAACCCCGGCCAACGCCGAGACGGCCACCGTGGCCCAGGTCATCGACGGCGATACGGTCGAACTGGCCGACGGGCGGCGGGTGCGTTACATCGGCATCAACACCCCGGAGCGAGACCAGCCCTACTATGCCGAGGCGTCGGCCATCAACGAACAGTTGGTGGCCGGGAAAACGGTGCAGTTGGAGCAGGATGTGGAGCCGGTGGATCGCTACGGGCGGACGCTGGCCTACGTCTGGGCCGATGGCCGGTTGGTCAATCTGGAGATTGTGCGGCAGGGCTTTGCCGGGGCCTTTACGGTTCCGCCCAATGTCCGCTATGAGGAGATGTTCCGCCGGGCCCAACAGGAGGCTCGGGCCGCCGAACGGGGCTTGTGGGCCGGCTCCAGTGTGCCGCTCAAAATTCTCCACATCGAAGCCAATGCCCCCGGCGATGATCGGGAGAACCCCAACGGTGAATGGGTCGAGTTCGTGAATCAAGGGGATCAGGCCGTGTCGATGCGGGGCTACACCTTGAAGGATGAGGCCAACAACATTTATACCTTTGGCGATTTCACCGTGCGCCCCGGACGCACCTTTCGCCTCTACAGCGGCCAGGGGGAGGATTCTGGCCTGGCCCTTTATTGGGGGTTGGTGGGGGAATCGGTCTGGAACAACAGCGCCGACTCCGCCTTCCTACGGGATGCCGAGGGCGCGTTGGTTGACTCTTACGCTTATTGATGAAGGCTTATCTGAAAAAAGTCGGGTTTTTAGAAATAGAGTTGTTCCCCAATAAGAATCATAAAAAATGGGACGCAGATTTTCGCAGATGAACGCGGATAAAA
This sequence comes from uncultured Caldilineaceae bacterium, assembly GCA_964638395.1. GTDB lineage: Bacteria > Chloroflexota > Anaerolineae > 4572-78 > J111 > CAZWZZ01. The sequence goes on along the minus strand of CAZWZZ010000366.1, from coordinate 1,841 downwards.
ATAGGTAAAAATCTGAGTAATCTGCGTTTATCTGCGTCCTATAAATCGGGTGGATGTCGCTTTCTTATTCAGGAACAAGTCTAATAGCTACGCTTCCCACACCGCCCCCACCGCCTCGGGATCAAAATCATCCGGCCAGCGGGTCTGGGCATTGTAACGGGCTCCGATGAAGCTGGCCCCGCTGATGTCAGCTTCGGTCAGGTCAACCCCGTGCAGCACGCTCAAGTCGCAGATGGTTTTGTGCAGTGTGGCCGCCCGCAGGCTGGCTCCGGTCAGATTGGCCCCGGTCAGGCTGGCTCCGGTCAGGTTGGCCTGACTGAGATCAGCCCGCTCCAGATTGGCCCACAGATTGGCCCAACTCAAATCAGACTGGCTCAAATCAGCTTCACTCAAATCGGCCTCGCTGAGATTAGCCTCGACCAGATCGGTCTGAGTCAACCTGGCCCGGATCATCTGAGCCTGGCTCAAATCGGCATCGCTCAGGTCGGCCAGGCGGAGGTCCGCTTCGCTCAGATCGGCCTGATTTAGATTGGCCTCGCTCAGGTCGGTATCGTACAGCGTGGCCCGGTGGAGATTGGCCCCGCTCAGATTGGCAAAATGAAGATTGGCCTCGGTCAGATTGGCCCCGATCAAGCTCACCCCGGTCAAATCGGCCACCCGCAAATCAGCCCCGGCCAGGTCAACGCCCGACAAATTGACGCCGCTCAAATCAAAGCGGGCCAGGCTGGTGCGGCGGCCATCCTCGGCCCAATGCAGGGCCAGTTGGACCTGCTTGCGTCGGGGCGAGTGGGCATTGACCATCGAGAGCAAGGCTTCGACTTCATCAGCCGCCGCCAACTGCTCCAGAATAACGTCGAGGTCCGTCTCCAGAGCCTCGATTTCGGCCACAATTGCCTCCGCCGTGAAGATTCCCTGGCGGGCCTGCTGTTCCCGCAGCTGCCGGAGCCGGTTGTGCCCGTCTATAAATTGTTGTTTCAGCGCCTCGGTGGATGGTGTGGCCATTTTTCACCGCTTTAACTTATACCAAATGATGACCTGCACCCCGTAAGTAACCGTAAAGACTAATAGCCCGACCAGGAAGAGAATAAGCAGCCGCCGGGGACTCATAACGGAGCTAAAGGTCACCGGCGGGATCGCCGTGTCGGTCGAGGCAGTCGCAGGCGGCGTGACCGCTTCTGTTTGGCCCGGATCGGGATCGGGCAGGGCCGCCGGGGCTGCTGCCTCGTCACCGGTGGGGGTGGGGGGGATGTCCGCCGCCGGGGCCGGCTCTGCGCTCTGGCTGGTCTCTGTTTCCGCCGTCGGGGTGACGGCTGAGGCTTGGACGGCGGGCGTTAGAGTCGGTGGCGGCGCGGGCGTTGTGGTGACCGCTGACGGACTGGTGATCGTCGCGGTCGCGGTCAGGGTGGGCGTGGCAACGCTCTGAGCGGCGGGCGCGGGCAGGGCAGCCCGCTGCTCAGGCGAGCCGGTTTCGATCACCAGTCGGGGCGGGCCGCCGATGAAACAGTTGTTGCCGTTGCTACAGAGCGCCCCCGGCAATTCAATATTGTAAAAGCCGTTGGCCGCAGTGAGGGGCTGCTCGTTGCCCTGCTCATCCACTAAAATTCCCTCCCCGGCGATGGCCGGCAGGCTGATGGCGGTCGGTGTTGGGGCATTGTTCCACAAAACGGTGGTTGTCTGGCCCGCCCGGTCGAGCGTGACCAGGGTGACGTTGCCCACTGTTTGGCGGGTGGCGCTCCGCACCCCGGCGAAATGGGTCGTGACCGTCTGGAAGGCAGCAAAGGCCGGCCGGCGGGAGTTGTCGCTCCGTAGCAGGCCGTTCAGCACCAACGCGCCGGGATCGT
>CAZWZZ010000365.1:0-6443 GCA_964638395.1 uncultured Caldilineaceae bacterium | reverse complement strand
CCGAAGAGGAAGCTGCTGCTGAGGAAGGCGAAGCCACCGAAGAAGAAGCAATGGACGAAGAAGCGATGGAAGAAGAGGCAATGGAAGAAGAAGCCATGTCCCTCGACATCGAGCCGATTCGCATTGCGGCGGTGATGCCCAGCACCACCACCGACCTGGCCTGGAGCCAGGCTCTCTACGACTCGCTGCTGCGGATTCAGGAAGCCGCCGGTGGTGAAGAAATGGTCGAAATTGCCTTCACCGAGAACATGTTCAACGTGACCGACGCCGCCGCTGCGCTGCGGGATTACGCTGCCGATGGGTACGATCTGGTCATCGCCCACGGCACGCAGTACGGCACGTCGATGTTTGAAATCGCCCCGGATTTCCCCGAGACCAGCTTTGCCTGGGGCACGGCCACCGACACCGGCGAAGATGAAGGCTTGACCAACGTCTTCGCTTACGAAGCTCGCGCCGAAGAGGGCGGCTACGTCAACGGCGTTCTGGCCGCGAATCTGTCCGAGTCGGGCGTCATCGGCGTGGTTGGCCCGGTCGAGGCCGGAGATGCCAAGCTGTATATCGACGGCTTTGTGGCCGGGATCGAAGCGACCAACCCGGATGCCGTGGTCAACATCTCCTACACCGGTTCCTTTGGCGACACGGCGCTGGCGGCTGAAGCGGCCAACGTTCACGTCGAAGCCGGGGCGGATGTGCTGACCGGCTCGGCCCAGCAGGTGGTCGGCGCGATTGGTGTGGCCCAGGAAGCAGGTGTGCCGTGGATGGGCACGCAGTCTGACCAGAGTCCGCTGGCCCCTGAAATCGTCGTTTCCACCCAACTGTACGATTGGGACGATACCTTCATCGACATCATCCAGAAACACCAGGCCGGTGAATTAGGCGGCACGGTGTACGCCCTCGATCTGGAAAATGGGGGTCTGACGATGGTGTACGATGACACGCTGCCCGCCGAGGCCGTCGCTGCGGCGCAAGAGGCCGAAGCCGGGATCGAAGCCGGTGAGATTACGGTTGATGTAGAATAGGATAGAATAGGATAGAATAAAAGAGAGAGATTAAGAGATTGGGAGATTAGGGGATTGGAGATTGAGGCGTCAGGCCAAAAATCTCCCAATCTCCAATCTCCAATCTCCTAACTGCCTATGACCAACAAACCCAACCTTCTACCCTCCGGTCTGCCCCGCATCGAGTCGATGGAGATGCGGCAGATTGTCAAGCGCTTTCCCGGCGTGTTGGCCAATGATCAGGTCGATTTCGACGTCAAGGCCGGGGAAATTCACGCCCTGCTCGGCGAAAATGGGGCGGGCAAAAGCACGCTGATGAAAATCTTGTACGGCCTGTACCAGCCGGACGAGGGTGAGATTCTGCTGAACGGGCAGCCCATCGACATTCATTCGCCCGCCGACTCCATTGAAAACGGCATCGGTATGATCCACCAACACTTTATGTTGGTCAACTCTTTGACCGTGGCCGAGAATGTGGCCCTGGGGCTGAAATCCTCCCGCGAGCCGCAACTCGATCTGGACAGGGTGACGGCCCGCATCTACGAGTTGGCCGACAGTTATGGCTTGGTTGTGGACCCGCAGGCGCAGGTGTCCCATCTGGCCGTCGGGGAGCAACAGCGGGTGGAGATTATCAAAGCCCTCTACCGGGGGGCGGCTTTGTTAGTGCTGGATGAGCCAACCGCCGTCTTGACCCCGCAGGAGGTGGAGGATTTGTTCAAGATTTTCCGCAATATGGCCCAGGATGGTCACGCTCTGATTTTTATCTCCCATAAGCTGCACGAAATTTTGGATTTGACCGACCGGGTGACGGTGCTGCGGGATGGGCGGGTCATCGGCACGCGGCCCACGGCGGAGGTAACCAAAACCGACCTGGCCAATATGATGGTCGGTCGGGAGGTGCTGCTGGAGCGAACGCGCCCCGCCGCGACGCTGGGCGAGGTCCGTTTGAAAGTGAACCACGTCAATGCCAGCAACAGTCGCGGGATGCGCGTATTGCGGGACATCAACTTCGAAGTTCACAGCGGCGAGATTGTCGGCGTGGCCGGGGTGTCAGGCAATGGCCAAAAGCAGTTGGCCGAGGTCATCGCCGGACTACAGCCGATTTCCAAAGGGCAGGTCACGTTGGAAGGCCGGGACGTGACCAATCTGCATCCGTCGGAGATGATCGAAGCGGGGTTGTCCTACATCCCCGAAGAGCGGATGCTCGATGGGACCATCAAGGAGTTCAGCGTGGCCGAGAATCTGATTTTACAGGATCATATCCGCCCGCCCTACAGCCGGGGCATCTTTCTCAATTTCAAAACTATTGCTCGCCACGCCACGGAGATGATCCAACAGTTCAACGTCAAGACCCCCAGCCGGGAGACGCCCCTCAAGAATCTGTCCGGGGGGAACATCCAGAAGATGATTTTGGCCCGCGAGCTGGCCCGCCGGCCCCGCGTCTTGATCGCCGCCCAGCCGACGCGGGGGGTGGACATCGGGGCCATGGAGTACATCCACAACCAACTGCTCGAACAGCGAGCCGCCGGACTGGCTACCCTGCTCATCTCCGAGGATTTAGACGAGGTCCGCGCCCTGTCCGACCGCATCGTAGTGATGTTTGGCGGCGAGGTGATGGGCATCGTCGATAATGACGCGACCACAGTCGAGGAACTGGGGTTGATGATGGCCGGGGAGAAGAAGATGGAGATGAGTGAGGCTTAGAAGTTAGCAAATGGAAGTTAGCAAATGGCGCGACAGTAGCCACCCAGAAACCGCCATTGGTTTATGGGGATGGTTAAAAACCCCAGGCAGTTAGCTTGACACTTAGCTCACAGAGTCCATAAAACGTAAGCCGTAAAACGTAAAAATTTGGCGACATGGCAGCCATTACGCTTTACGTTTTCCGTTTTATGGGCGGTCAGATGTCAATCTTTTAACCACGCCGGTTTATGCAAACCACAATTTGGGATCAATCATTTAGATTTCGGAACTACTCAACGTCGCAAGGTAACAAGCGTTACTCCACTACCGTCCGCACCCCATAACTCAAACAACGAATTAGCCCATCGACACAGACGTCAATTTCGCCGACGAAATCGCCCGCTTGAACGCCAACAGCGGTGAATTTGACTACCAAAATCTCGTTTGGCTGGAAGGTTCGGTCAAATTGGTAGGCGTGATCCTGGCTGAACGGCAAGTCGGCCTGGCCAATAAAGGGTGGCTGGCTGCTCTCGATGCGGATACCGGCCAGATAATCGGGCGAGATTTCGATGCTGTCCAGCACTTGCGGTCGGGCGCTTAAATTTTCAATCTGCAACTCGATGGCGAAGGGCACGTCCGCTTCGGCTTGGGCCGGCACCTTAACGGTGACGAAAGTTTCCGGCTTCCGGTTGACCCAATTGATAATAACGATGCCGATGAGCAGGGCGATCACGCACACCCCGCCTGTCGTAATGACGCAGCCGAGACCCAGCCACAACCGTTTGTCTTCTTCTATCCCACCGACCTGAGTTGCCTGAATGTGATTAACTTCTTCTTCTCTTCGTCCCATAGGCTCAAGAAGACGGTCTTGAAACTGGTCCACAAGGTTAAAACCACGACCTCTTGGAACAGCGGATTTTCCCGGTGACATTGTTCTAACATATAGTTAGGAATACGGGGGCTGAGATGGTGGATATGGTGGAAGCCGATGTTGCCGGTGAACCACTGTAGCACCTTGGGCAGTTCGTAGTAGGAGCTACCGTGCAGGGCAGCCATCGTATAATCCCAGGTTTCGCCGTCGGCCCAATAGGCATCCTCAAACTGATGCTGTACAAAAAAGAGCCACATCCCGGCCGAAGAGGCTATCATTAAAACAGGCAGATAAACCAACAAAACAGGCACAAAACCCAGCGTTAGCCCTAAACCCAGGAACAATACACCCAGTGCAACATTGGTCCAGTGGATGCTGGCTCGCTCCCGCTTCCACGATTTGGGAGCGCCGTAGGTCAGGCGATGACTGACGACAAAATAGAGGAGGGGGAGAACGCCAAACAGGATAAGGGGATGGCGATAGAGACGATATTTGAGGCGTCCCCAGGCTGATAGGTTTTGATATTCACGGACGGTCATCGTGTAAACATCGCCAATGCCTCGATGCTCCAAGTTGCCGGCGGAAGCGTGATGGATGGAGTGGGTCTTACGCCAATAATGAAACGGCGTCAGGGTGAAGAGGCTGGCAAAACAGCCGACAATTGCATTGGCTCGTTTGGATTGAAAAAAAGAGCCGTGGCTGCAATCGTGCTGAATAATAAAAATTCTGACTAAAAAACCGGCGGTGGGCAATGCCAGGGCCAGAGTAAGCCAATAGCTGATGGCCAGGCTCCAATACATCAGAATTCCGAGGATAAAAAAGGGGACAAAGGTGTTGACAACTTGCCACACGCTTCTCCAGAAGCTGGGGGCTTGATATTTATTGACCAGGGGTATCCAGTTTGGCTTATCCGTTTTCGCGGCAGCCACGTTGTTGCTCATGACGTTTTCCTTTCGGGGTTTATATAAATTCGGTAAAATTGAATAGGGAGGCGCTGGCTAGAACCACGACGTTCGGGGGCCTTTGTTTTCCAGATGGCCCACAGCCATAAGATAAATAAGGGGTTTCATCATCACACAGCGGGGCTTTTTTATTAGAACATGGGGTCGTACCTGGGGCATAGTACACTAACCCCTTTTAGAAAGCAAGTGAAAAATATGTCAGTATGTCCCATATATAGCGACAGAGGCCATTATTCACGATGTGACAGCCTTACTTAGGAGCAAAACAAGACACTTTTGGAAATTTTTGGTATTTGTCAGATCAAACCGTGCTTTTATGAAGCTCGCCCCAAAACTGAAATGCTCCCAAGTGGGCAACGCCGGAAGCGCCCCGTCGGGTGCGGCTGCCCTCTGTGCGAGTCGCCTCTCATGGAAACCTTCAACTGATGAGCGAGCCTTTTTTGAGACAGGCAACCCTATCCGGCCCATTGACCTAAAGGTTAGCTGTTTATGGTTGATGCCCTTGATCGCTTTTATTCTGGGACTTTCGATGTGGATGTGGGCGCTGATCTTGCGGCTGATCTTTCCCGAATAGCAGATGATAAGCCATCAGCAAATCAAGGCGGGACGTGCCGCTGTAAATCAGTAGGAGCTGGTAGGGCTTGCCAATCAGCCGGTAGGCCACGACGTGCAGCAACTCGTGCGGCACCGCATAATAGCCGAGCAATTTGTCACGCAGCGTTCTGGGAGCGGGTTGATCGTCCATATTAGAGTCGAGTGGGGCGACGTTCCAAAATGTCTGTTTGTCGGGCTGTTCCATCCAACAACAGGATCAATTTATTGAGGACGTTTCTGCCCAGGATAGCTTGATCACTATAATCATCGGCGATAACTTCTACGCCTGGTAAACGATGGCCATCTATGTCAATATCTACAAGATGGAGCTGTTTCCCACGCTGCATTGAGAATAGCCACAGGCTCTCGGCCAAATTTGTCTCGTATACGCAGATAAAGCGTGCGCTGGTTCCGATCACTATCGATAACCTGACTATCCTTAACAGCGACGTATTGGCCTTGATACTGTTGACGCTGTGGCTGGGGCAACGCAAACCAGGCTGCCTGTTCTGAAGCAATCTGCCGCTGACGGTCTGATGTTGATCGTTCAGCAGGGGCCGAGTCATCAATCTCCGCAATGGCTTGGATAAGGGCCAATCTTTCCTGAGCGTTGAGATCAGCAATCAGTGGCCGTATTTTTTCTAAGATTGGGTCAATTGTCTCCATATCGGTATGCCTCCTTGATCATTTTTCAAGCCCTCGTTTGTTGTAACCGCTCACTCAACCACAGATTGATGAGCGTTTCAACCGACAGCCCTCGTTGATGGGCCGCATCCGACAGATTTTTAGCCAACTCCGGGTCCAGGGCGACCAAATGCCGCCGATGTTGGATATCAACCTCAAATTCGGCTTCCTCAGTGAGGTCCCAATAATCGGCCAAATCGTGCGTATCCCAAAACTCGGCGGCCTCGTCGATAGAGGCGAAACTTTCTGGCAGAGGGTCTAAAGTTTCTTTATTTTTTGCCATAGCTCTTCCGTTCCCGTGCGCTCATATCGCGGGCGCTGATTATCAAAGCCTCGCGGCTCCGTTTATAGATGAAGAAAACAGTCAAATAGCGACCATCCTCGGTTTGACCCATTGCTGAGTAAAGGTCTTCACCGACAACATCACCCCGTTCCAAGCGTCGAAAGCGAGGCCGATTATCAAAAACTTCTTCGACCTCCTCCGGCTCGACGTGGTGTTTCTGCTCCAATTTGCTGATGATATGCCGTAACCAGATGAACCCCGAAATTTTCACAATAATTGTACCTCAACATCGCTAACGAAGCATAAACATAAGGCCTGTTGGTAGAGATCATCGGGCAGGGTTAGGGTGATTTCGGTACTCATCATTT
>CAZWZZ010000364.1:4182-6468 GCA_964638395.1 uncultured Caldilineaceae bacterium | reverse complement strand
GCGAAGGCGATGGGGATGGCGATGATGAAGCAGGTAAGCCCCACGATGACGCTGGTCGGCCCCTTAAGAACCAGGCCCATAAATTGTCCGGCGCTGTAACGAACCAGTTGGAAAAGGAGCAGCCCGACAATCGCGGATAATATCACGGCCATCACCGTTGTCGTGGCAAAGTCGGCCCGCAGATATTCTAACATCCCAAAGATGATGATCCCACCAATAGCCGAGGCAGTCAAGCTCTCGATACCGCCCAGGACGGCCATCGTAATCACCAGGCTCATCCACAAAATAATCATATCGTTCGGCGCGATGACGCCGACGTAATGGGCGCGGGTTGCCCCGGCCAGACCGGCCACCATACTGGTCACCACGAAGACGAGGACTTTGTAACGAATGACGTTGACCCCCAGCGCGGCGGCGGCCTCTTCATCCTCGCGGATGGCTCGCAGGAATAGACCGAAGCGGGAGGCGGCCAACCAAGACATCAACGCCAGCGAGATGAGCAGCATGGCAAACATCACAAAGTAGGGCGGGATGAAGCTGACACTGTCAAAGGGGCCGATGCCGTTGGGGAAGAGCGGAACCACGGGCAGGCCGTTCAAACCCTCGGTGTAATCCTTCTCGGCGCTGATAACCAGCCGGAAGATTTCGGCAAAGGCGATGGTGAACAGGGCCAGGTAGGTACTCCGCAGGCGGAGGACGAGCAGACCGATAATTAGCCCGAACAGCCCGGCCATCAACGTTCCGGCGATGATGCCGGACAGCGCCCCGGTTCCCAAATATTTCCCCATCAAGCCGGTTGTGTAGGCCCCGACCCCGGCAAAGGCCATATGGGCGAAGGAGAATTGCCCGCCGTAGCCCATCAACAGCGACCAACTGGAGGCCAGCAGGGCAAAATAGAAGCCGATAATCAACACGTGCAGGGTGTAGTTGTTAATCAAGCCGACCGGCAGGCCGGGAATGATGTCGTAGGCAAAGGGCAGCAGGGCCAGGAAAAGCACAATCAGCAGGCCCACGCCCCGCACCAGCAGCACACCTTTTCTCATAGCTCCCTCCCAAACAGCCCCGTCGGTTTTAGTAGCAACACGAAGGCGAAGATAATCATGCCAAAGACCTGTTGGTAGGCCAGCGCCCGGCTGATGTCGGGGAAGCAGCCCACCCCCAACGACTCGACCACGCCGATGACCACGCCGCCAACCATCGCCCCCGGCAACGACCCCATCCCGCCCAGAACGATGACCACGAAGGAGCGGATAGAGGCCAGCGAGCTGATGTTCGGAACCCAGGAGAGAACCTGCACCAGCGCCGCCCCGGACAGCCCGGCCAACATCGCCCCCAGGCCAAAAGCCAGCGTGTTCATATTGAGGGGGTTGATGCCGACCACGGCAGCGGCCTGTTTATCCTGGCTGACGGCTCGCAATGCCCTGCCCATCCAGGTCCGGTTCAAAAACCAGAGCAGCACGACCAGAATGATGAGACCGATCCCGGCGGCGATGACCCGTGACGTGGGCAGGGTAATCGTGCCCAGAGTGATGTCGCCAATATTGAGGTAGGGGTCAACCTTGCGCGGGTTGGCCCCGACGGTGGCCAGGACGGAATATTCGAGGAAGAAAGCCAGGCCAAAGGTCAACAGGATGGCATACTCGCCGGGCCGTTCGACCTTGCCCTGGTGCATCGGGCGCAGGAGCGTTAGCTCGAAAATGACGCCGATGGCGAAAGTGATGAGGCCGGCCATAAAAATCCCGACCAACGGGTTCAGCCCGGCTCCGAGTGATTCGTCGATGACGAAGAAGGCCATATAGCCGCCGATCATATAAAATTGGCCGTGGGCGAAGCTGACGATGCCCAGAATGGAGAAGATGAGGGTTAGGCCAATGGCGATGACCCCGTACAAAATGCCGATCAGGATACCGTTGCTCATCTGGTTGACAATATAGGTGCCGTTGGTGACACACAGGTTCGAGGGATGGTAAACGGCGAAGGCCCAATATAAAATCCCCAGCGTCAAGACCGAGGGGATGGCGATGAAGGGCCAGGACAGCCGGGGCGTCTTGAGCCACAGATAGGCCGGCAAAATCGGCCCGGTGCCGGCCCCGGCGATGGCCCCGTACAGCGTGGCCGACGAGGCATCCAAATCCTTGCGGCGGTAGACGCGGGGCGTCACCACCCCGCCGATGATACCCCAGATGAGGACCCACAGGAAAATGACGGCGGCCGAGCCGGGGTTGAATTCTTGTAAGAGTGGCGTTGCGAGCATGGGCAAACCTTTGAAACAGGAGATTAGCGATA
>CAZWZZ010000364.1:2566-4082 GCA_964638395.1 uncultured Caldilineaceae bacterium | reverse complement strand
CTTACTCTTGATCGACCAAGATCAACTCGCCGGTTTTGTAGGCGTCGGGCCACACAACGGCAGCATCGGCAGCATTCTGGCCCGGTTCCTGGTACTGAACCATGGTGATGGCCGGATCAGGGAACTGGTGCCACCATTTATCTTCGACCCCGGCTGCTTCCGGCGGATTTTCGGAGTTGATGGGGAAGGTAATCTTGCCCAATGCGCCATCATATTCGATATTTTCCAGGGCGCTGATGATGGCCTCCGGCTCGGTCGAACCGGCTTCGTCGATGGCCTGAGCCATCAATTTCAGCGAGTCGTAGGCTTCCATCGCATAGGATTCGGCTTCGGCTTTGCCGGTGGCTTCGCTATATTTGGCTACGAACGATTCGGTTTCGGGGGTGTAAAGGGCACGCGGCAGACCAATGCGGCGATAGATGCACAGGTTGCCATCCGGCACGGCGGCCCAGAAGGCTTCGCTGTCGCCGATGGCCTGGTTGCAGAGCATCGGAGAGTCTTGCGGCCCGATCCCGGCGTCGGCGGCCTGCTGCTGGAAGTTGAAGGAGGTTTCACCGGTCAGCAGGACGCTGATGATGTCCGGCTGTTGCCCGGCTTTGATCCGCTCGATGACCGGGGCAAAGTCCAGGGTGCCGATGTCGGCAAAGAAAGTGTCCGACTCGATGCCTCGCTCGGCCAGCAATTCGGCGGTCTGCTCGGCGGCGGGGATACCGTAGCCGGTGTTTTCGGTCATAATGATCACATACTCAGCCCCAATCGACTCGATAAAGTTGGCATCGGCCTGGGCCACTTCGGAGGAGAGAGGAGCGATACGGAACACTTCGGGATAGCGGACGGCGGTGATGTCGTCGTTCCAGGTTTCGGCAAAGACGACCGGCACGCCATTCTCATGGGCTACTTCCTTGGCCGACAGACCAACGGCGCTGTGATATTCACCAACCACACCGACCACATTTTCCTGGTTGATGAGGCGGTTCATGGCGGCCGTGCCCCGCTCCGGCAACCCTTCGGTATCGAGCATAATCAGCTCGACCGGTTGGCCGAGAACGCCGCCGGCGGCATTGATCTCTTCCAGGGCAATCTCAAAAGCGGCCTTCATCGCCGTACCGCCGCTGACCGAACCGGGGGCGGAGAGGGGCATAATCGCGCCCAACTTTACCGTTTCGCCCGTCGCCTCGGCCCCGGCCACAGCCGTTTCACCGGTTGCCTGATCGAAGTAGGCTTGGGCTTCTTCCGCCGTGGGGATATAGATTTTCTGTCCGACTTCGATCAGGTCGGAGTCGGTGATTTGAGCATAGCTATCATCTTCGGCATTCTTTTGATTGGTATAGAAGGTGATGGCCGGATAGGCTAAAACATCGCCCAGAAACTTATCGGACAGCTTGCTCAACCAGTCGTCGGCCTGGATAACATAATCTTCGCCTGTACTTTCCTCTTGGACCGGCGGCGCGGCGATGGTAGTCGCCGGCAGGGCCAACAAAATCGCAATCAACATTAAAACAATATACTTCTTCAT
>CAZWZZ010000364.1:0-2466 GCA_964638395.1 uncultured Caldilineaceae bacterium | reverse complement strand
CACCGCCAAACGCATCCCCCCTTTCTATGTCGATTGACTATAGCCTAACGCTTCTGAAATTCTACGACCAGCCTCGATCACTTTGGGGCCGAGGTCGGCGGTCAACTGCTCCTGAGAGACTCGATAGGTCGGGACCGATATGTTGACCGTGGCTACCACCTGCCCGTCGTGCTGGCGTACCGGCGCAGCCACGGCTCGCAGCTCCGGGAACAGTTCGGCGTTGCTATCGGCAAAGCCCCGCTCTCGAATCAGGGCTAGATTTGCCAACAAGGCGTCCGGCGTAGACAGCGTGGTGGGGGTGTGGCGGATCCAAGTCGTGGCGGTTAGGGCCGCTTGTAGCCGTTCCGGCGGTAGAAAGGCCAACAGGGCCTTGCCGGTCGAAGTGCAGTAGGCCGGGAGGCGTGATCCCAGCGGGCGCTGCACATTGAGCATATGGTTGCTCCCGACGCGGTCGATGTAGATTACCTCGTGGGTATCCAGCACGGCCAGATTGACCGTTTCTTGCACCTCGTCGACCAAGCGACGGAGGTAGGGCGCGGCCACCTGCCGGACTTCCAGGCTATTGAGAAAGACAAAACCCAGGCGCAGCACCTCTAAATCGGGCCGGTATAGCTTGGTTTGCGGGTCACGGTGAAGGTAGCCCAGATGCTCTAAGGTTGAGAGCAGCCGATAGGTCGTTGTTTTATTCAGTTGCAGACGTTGAGCAATGTCGGTTAAGCTGAGTTGTGGCTGTTGTTCGGAAAAGGTGGAGAGAATCGCTAAACCGCGAGCCAAACTTTCAACGTAATAACTGCTTGGCGTGGCATCTCCGGTGGTCATAAAGCAGCTACCCTTTCCAACACCTTTGTCGAGTTTCAGTCAGTGAAACCAGGTTTCTGTCTATGAAACCGGATTATAAAACAAAATGTATGGATATGTCAAAAAGCGTAGTGATTCTATTTTTTTGATTTTTTTGATGAAGTACATCAAAACTGTGAAAGTAGAGGCGCTAACTCGGTGTGGCGGCTGATGATCCCGTCCGGCACAACCGGGCCGATTGCGGGCGGCACATCCTGCCCGTCGTCCCGACTAACGCCAATATATTGCACGCCCCGCATCTTGACCCCCTGAGCGCCCGCAATATCCGTCCGCAGCAGATCGCCGATGTGGACGGCCTGTGCCGGAACGGCTTGCAAGCGGTCGAGAGTCGCCAAAAAAGCCTCCGGGTGGGGTTTGCTCCGCCCCAATTCGTCGGAAAAGGTGAGGTGATCGAAATAATCAATAATGCCGTCCTGTTCCAAAATCTGGCGCAGGACCCGGCCGGGCGTGATGCCGGTATCAGAGATAATCCCCAACCGGTAGCGGCCTGCTAACTCGGCCAGGACTTCCTTGACCGCCGGCTCCAAAATAGGCATTTCTTGCAGAACGCTCTCCTCCAGATTGGTTTGAATATTGAAATGGTCATCGTCAGGCATGGACGTGCCTAACTCTTCCAGGATGATGTCCAACCATTCCGCCGCATCAATCGTGCGATGCTCCTGCTGCCACGTCCGGCTCCAGGTTTGACGGGCAATCTCGACCGCCGCTTTGAACTGCTCCAGCGAAAAAGTGGTACCGCTGCCCCGCTCCACCGACTCTTTTAACGTGAGCAGCCGTTGGGTATAATCGACGGTTTGGCCTCGATACAACGTTGACCAAAAATCAAAGGTGATGGCTTGGATAGGCAAGGTGGAACTCCTGACGGTTATGAATTGATAGCCGCTTGAATGTCTTTGGCCATGGCTCGCGCTCGCTGCGGGGCATCCCCCACATAGTGGCTGGCATCCATCAACATGGCCACCTTTTCGGCGTTGAGATGGTTCGTCACCCGCGCATCCGTTGATAGACGCAGGAAAAGGGGATTCGCCTGACCCTGAGCCACCTCGGCCCAGGCGGCCAGGCTATGCTCCCGAATGACTTCGTGCATCACTTGCCGGTCGGCCCCGGCTTTGACGGCGGCCATCAAGACCCGCTCCGTAGCGGCGAAGGTGCCGTAGATAGCCAGGTTGCGAGCCACCGCCGCTTCATTGACCTGCAAATCGCGGATGAGCCGCGTCGCCCGGCGCACCATCTCATCGACGGCCAGGAACGCGCCGGGCAGCACCTCCCGCCGGTTGGCCGAGTCGTCCAGGGTGCGCTCCAGCAGGGAATGAGCGGCATTATCCCAGGCGATGCGGGGCAGCGCGGCCACAAAGCGGCCCAGGCTATCTATATTTTCGGCGTTGATGGGGTTTCGTTTGAAGGGCATGGCGCTGGAGCCGATCTGTTTTTTACCAAACGGCTCGGCCCATTCGCCCAATGGCGGCGATTGCAACAGGCGTAAATCAAAAGCGAACTTATACAGAGAACCGGCCAGACCGGCCAGGCCGTTCAACACCAGCCAATCCTGCTTACGGGGATAGGTTTGGGTGGCCACCGGAAACGGCTCCAGGTCGATGGCGGCCATAA
>CAZWZZ010000363.1:0-6469 GCA_964638395.1 uncultured Caldilineaceae bacterium | reverse complement strand
CAATGAAAATGGTTTCCACTAGCGTCTCAACGAATCCCACAGCCGCAAATTTCTGGATTTGTCGGACGACTCTAAAATACCCTTGCAAAAAACTTAACACCACAGAAATAAACAGAAGGAGCCCAATTAGTAGAGCAAAATGGGCATATACAGGATCGCCAAAAATAAGCTGGGAGATGAAAGAAGCAGAACTGTAGATCAATAGGCTGGCCCCTGCCCCTAACAGAGAAATTGCAGCCAGTGCAGTGTAGAATCTGCTTCGAAATAAATCCTGTCGATCTTCTCCGGCCAAAAAACGTACAATTGCACCTTCAAGACGAAGCGAAACTAGAGGAGCAAAAAAAGTTACTGTTAACGTTATTTGGGTAAAAATACCGTAACCTTCCACCCCTAAAAACGCAGCAAAAATCGGTAATGTGATTAAACTACGTAGCTTAATCAAAATTTGAGCCAGGGTATAGGCTAACGTACCCTTGAAGAAAGCCTGCCGAAGGGAAGACATCGCTCAATTCTCTAGTCGTAACCCATTTTGTAGACGAGAATGAATGGCTCGAATAGCTGTCGCTCGCTCTACACGATTTGGTTCAGACATATATTCAGCGCGATGTCGGCGTTGCTGATACCAATCCTCGACGGCAAACCATCTTTTTTGCCACGACGTGAGATGAACAGGGTCCCCGTTATTCAAACATTCGTATCCCAAACAGCTTAATTCTTGGCCGGCAATGGTCTCGAATAACCGGATATCTTTAGGTGTCATTGACTCTTTAAACTTGCCAAAATTGTCCGTCAAAACAGGTTTTGACAGATTTTGCCAATATTGGCTTTGAGCAGCCACATGCTTTGCCGAGCTTCGAGTATGATAATCGAGTATCGAATTCTCATACTTAATTCCCAAAAAATCCGTTAACTTTTTGAGCGTTGCCTCCGGCGTGGTTAGCAAATCTTCATAGCGTAACAAAATGATTTTTTGTTCATCCCGAAGCTGCTCATAAATTCTCAAGCAATGAGTTTGCTCTTGTTGCCATTGTTGCGCCAGAAAAAAGTAATGAAAGCGATGGCCTGAAGCCCGACGCATAGAACAGGCATAATCCCGACCATCCCGCACTAAATAAATAAACTTTATATCAGCAAAGTGATACAATAATTCAAAGGCGAAATCAAACAAATTATTTTCTTTGCTAAACCAATATTTCTTACCAGCCAGATGAGCGCCTCGCGTGTATACGGCATCAAAGACAAACCAAAAAGAGGGTTTTGATACATAGTCGCAAACATCTTCTACTGTTAAAGCCTGTGGCCAGGGGGCCGGATGAACGCGAGTCAGGGTCAGCATATCCTGCACTAATGCTCTCAAGACCGAAACTCTGCTCAAATTGCCATAGCGATGCAGATATGGCGCTAAAATTCGGGCTATCTGAGGCGCTGGCGGTCCATAAATCTGGCTATGGGAGTCGAGCATTAGCCTTAACAAATTGCTACCCGAACGTTCCGAAGATAATAAACAAATTCTCATGATCCATTCAAATCCAACTGGCGACAATTAATAACCCATTCATAGTTTACCTATCTCAAAGATATAACGTCGGTCATTCAGAGTTGTAGTCAAATTTCCCAATGAACCAACCTGTTTACAATCTGTATAGCTGCCTTACCAGTCCCATACAAATCAGGACGCGACTCCGGCGCTACAAAATCTCGCGTTATAGTTACGATTTGGTCTTTCGCCGCCCCCACCACTACATTCCAGCCGGCCTCGACCGTCTCCACCCACTCTGTCTCTGAGCGGAGCGTTAT
Organism: uncultured Caldilineaceae bacterium; assembly: GCA_964638395.1. Lineage (GTDB taxonomy): Bacteria > Chloroflexota > Anaerolineae > 4572-78 > J111 > CAZWZZ01. Next base: position 4,672 of record CAZWZZ010000363.1, on the reverse strand, counting down.
GCAGGGCACACCGAAAAAATAAGCCTCCTTCTGCATCCCCCCGGAGTCGGTCAAGATTAGGCGGGCGTGCTGCTCCAACATCAGCATATCCAAATACCCTACCGGCTCGATCAGCCGCACGGTGGACGTTTCCAATACCGTCATATCTAAAGCATCAATAGCCTTGCGGGTGCGGGGATGAACCGGAAAAATAACCGGGGTCTCGACCTCCATAAAAGCGGTTAAAATGTTACGTAAATTTTGGGGATGATCGGTGTTGTAAGGCCGATGAACGGTCGCCAGGAGATACTGCTGTGGCTCTAGCGCTAAATCTTGCAAAATTACCGAACGTTGGGCCGCGATATCGGCAAATTGTAGCACGGCATCATACATCGTATCGCCTACCAGATGAACGCCCGTCGTAATCCCTTCTGTGGCCAGATTGTCTACGGCGGTCTGGGTCGGACAGAAGAGAAGGTTGGCGCAGTGATCGGTCAGGACTCGATTATGTTCTTCGGGCATCGTCCGGTTGAAAGAGCGAAGGCCGGCCTCGACGTGAGCGATAGGAATATGCAATTTACAGGCCGCTAAAGCCCCGGCCAACGTCGAATTGGTATCGCCATAAACCAAGACCCAATCCGGTCGCTCGGCCAGCAATAGTTCCTCGATGCCGATCAACATCTGGCCGGTTTGTCGCCCGTGGGACGCCGAACCGATTTCCAGGTTGATGTCCGGCTCAGAGATGCTCAACTCATCGAAAAAAACTTGAGACATTCCGTAATCATAATGTTGGCCCGTGTGGAGCAAAATCTCCTGATGACCGGCGGCTCTCAAGGCTTTGCTAACCGGCGCGGCCTTGATAAATTGGGGCCGAGCGCCAACGATGGTTAAAACTTTCATAGATATAGTCGTCCTGTTTTGTGGTCCACATCTTATAGCTATCGTTACGTTCCCGGCCAATCCAACACCGTTTTCAAACCGTCGATTCTAAACGTTGGATACGCCGGATCAAGGTTAGATTTGACCTCAACCCCGGCCTCCAAACAACTCAAATACACAATCTCGGCCAGGTCGCCATCCCCTTCGATACAAACCGTATCATACCCGGCCTGTTGAATTTCATCGAGGAAAATTTTAGTATCCTGCCGCGTCACCCGGTACCAATGAAGAGAAGCCTGCATGAACTTCTTTGTTAGTCGCGCCCTCTCCGAAATGCCCTGTGGCGTCAACAAATAACGCAGCCGCCGTCGCTCCATCCGTGAGACCTTGATATAGCCTTTGTTGATGAGCCGCTTGATGTACCAATTGACGCTACCGACGGCGACCCCCAACTGCGTGGCCAAATCGGCCTGAGTGGTATCCGGGTTTTGCTCGATATGATTTAAAATTTCAAAGTCATAATTATCTGAAGATCGCACAATGTTCAGACCACGACCAAAATTCATTTTTTGAATTTTAACAATATTTATTATATCCTGTCCCCAACGAAAAGCAATATGACCCAAGTACCACGATTAATCATTTTCGCGCCAACGGCGTAACTTCTGGAAAAATATGCAATTCGTTGCCAAATTCGGCAATCGACCTACGACATTAGGACGATTTTCTCCCCCTTTAACATAGTTATTGTGTCCTATGCCACCCTCGGGTGCGCCTTAAAGTAGGTTATAATAGGCTCAACCTTTAAGACGGTTTCATTAGTCGTGAGATGGCGCTCACACCCTTCGATACGCTGTCGCTACTCAGGATGCTGTCGCTTTTAGTCGTGAGATGAGATGGCGCTCATACCCTTCGATACGCTGTCGCTACTCAGGATGCTGTCGCCTTTAGTCGTGAGATGGCGCTCACACCCTTCGATACGCTGTCGCCTGCTGATAGATCGTCTTTCCCCAAACCCATCACTACTCAATAATTTTTCTTTCAGGAGGAACAAAACTTTTATGAAACGCCTTCGTTTTATGTTGATGTCCTGCACGCTGGTCTGGGTTCTAACCCTCACGCTGTTGACTGCCAGTTGGTTGCTGCTGCCCACCGCCCCCGCCCAGGCCGATAGTGTGACACCGGCCCCGGCCCGGTCAGCCACGCTGGTTCCCACCGGGCTACTGACTAACACCACAGTGCCCACCTTTCCGCTCGATCCCTTGCTTACGCCGTCCAATGGGATCACCGTTACCACACCCTGGCCCACCTTTGATTGGGTTGAGGCTAACGATCCCGATGGGGTGGTTAGCTACACCCTGCACATCACCGGTAGCGGGCCGGCCATCTGGGGCCAAGCGACCACGGCCACCATCACCAGCCCGGTCTCGATCTACACAGCCACCCAATTTTTGCCCAACGGTCCCTACACCTGGACGGTGCAGGCTTACGACAGCCTCGGCGGGTTCAGCGACCCCGTCACCCCAACGACCTTCATTGTCGAGGCCCCGTTGACGTTTCCGCCCAATCCGCTCCTGGCTCCGGCCAACGGCATCACCCTGACCACGGCTCGGCCCACCTTCGCCTGGTTGGCTGCCTCCAGCCCGACCGGCGCTCCCCTGACCTACACCTTGCTGCTGACCAGCAGCGGTGTGGCCACCAACGTCTGGGGCCAGACGACGACAGCCACGGTGGCCCTGACCGAGTCAACCTATCAAGCGCCGGAGAGTCTGGCCGAGGATATCTATACCTGGACGGTGCGGGCTGAGGATGAGGCCGGTAACCGTGCTGGTTCGCTCGTGGCCCACACCTTTACCGTAAAAATAAACCTGTCCAGTCTCTATCTGCCCCTTGTTCTCAAAGATGTCAACGATGAGCCGCCAACTCCCCTCTGCCCGACGACCTCGATCAATCTCTTTGAAACCATCCCCATCGCCGGTTCGCCCGCCGACCGGCCCGACTCGCTCCACGCCGATCTCAATTTTAGCCGGCGGGGGTATGTACCAACAGTTGCGCCTTTGGACTTAGTCGATTATAGTGGGAGCAGCGACGGCAACGCGCCCCAGTTGGCCGGTCTCTTTGGGCCAAACCGGTTGCCGGTTTTCAGCGCCGCGTACCAGGCCAATGGCTGGGATTGGGGCTGCGGCGCGCCCCACGGCTGCGTCGGCCCGACCATCACCAGCCCGCCGGTAACTGTTCTGGGGATGACCACCACGCCGGGGGAGTTGATCTTCATCCCGGAGCGTACCCCGGAAATTTTCGTGGGGAATTATCGGGCCATGGTGCTGTATGCCGAAGAGCGACGGCTGACACTGGGCTACACCCGGCAGGATACCGTGGCCAACGGCTATGCGGTTCATCTCGAAAATGTGTGTGTCGATCCCAATCTGCTGGCCCTCTATCGCGCTCAGGTCAACGACGAGGGGTGGCACGTTACCGGTCAGTTGCCGGGACTGCGAAATAACCAACCGTTGGGCACGGCTCTGGATACGGAGATACAGGTGGTCATCAGAGACCGGGGGGCGTTTATGGATCCCCGCTCTCGTAAAGATTGGTGGCAAGGTTATTAGATTTGATAAAATTCTTGGAACGTATTAATCTAATCGGCTGGTTGATGGCGGTCGGGGTGGGTTTGGCCGGGCTGCTGCTGGTCATTGTTGCCTGGCGACAGGTTGAGTCGCCCTCAACCCAACCAACGCCGGCGGCCTGTCCGTCGGCAGCCTGTGGTCCCGTTTACTATCAGATATCGAACAGAACCACATCCGGGGAGGCTGACTCCTCGAACAGTAGCTCGTCTGAAACTGAGGATGAAGATCCCGCCGCGGCTTTCGTCCCCGCCACGCCCCGCAGCCGGACCGGAGACGAACCGCTCCGGCTGACCGACGCCCCGGTGACCGAGGCCGCCGCCCAAATTCTGTCGCCGGTCAAGCAACCCTTTCTGATTCCCACGCCGGGTCCGACGCCGTTGGCCCGGCCACAGTCCGGGAGTGCTGGTCCGCACTCTGCCGCCCAACCAAAGCGGGAGCTGGCGGGCCAGGCGCTCTCTGCCGAGACAGCCACAGACGTTTGCCCGGCCACCTCCACAGCGACGTTCGATCTGATCCCCATCGAAGGAGCCGCCACCGACCGGCCCGACGCTCAACACGCCGACCTGAACCTCTCGCTGCGGGGCTATAGCCCCACTTCGGCACCGTTGGCGTTGACCTTTTATGCCGGGGCCACCGATGGCGACGCCCCGCAGCTATCCGGGCTGTTCCGCCCGAACCGGGCCGCCGCCATTCGCCACGGCTACCGGGTCAACGATTGGCGCTGGCGGTGTGAGGGCCGGGCGCACGGCTGCGTGGGTGATCCTATCGACGCCTGGGATACTACCCTGATCGGTCTGGCCGCCACGCCGGGCGAGCCGATCACCATCCCCGAACGGGGGGCCAACATTTATGGCGGGGGGTACAAAGCGTTAGTTCTCTACGCCGCCGAACGGCAGGTGACGTTGGGCTACACCCGCCGGGATAGCGTGGCCGCTGGTTATGTGGTTCACATCAAAGACATCTGCGTCGATCCCAACCTGCTGGCCCTCTACCGCGCCCAGAACAGCGACGGCTGGCGTAGCAGCGGCCTGTTACCGGCCCTGCGTAACGATCAAGCCGTGGGGACAGCCCTCAGCGAGGAGGTCAAGGTGGCGGTGCGGGATAACGGCAGCTTTATGGACCCCCGCTCCAGCAAAGATTGGTGGCGTTGAGAAAAAAGTTTGCGAACTGAGAGACTGCTTTAAAAG
>CAZWZZ010000362.1:0-6489 GCA_964638395.1 uncultured Caldilineaceae bacterium | reverse complement strand
TTGACGTGGTGGACGTTGACGTGCGGCCCCATCAAGCCCCGCGTGGTTTCGTACCAGTTGCGGCGCAGGCGAATCAGGTCGCGGTACAGGGCTAAAATGCCGCTGTGCCGCTCCGCTTTGGCCCAATCCAGCGGCACGTGGTCATCAAACCAGCCGCTCTCCAAAAACTCCTGCCCCTGAAAAATCATGGGGATGCCCGGCGCGGTAAAGACGATGGTCGCGCCCAGCGTCGAGCGTTTCTTAGCAAAAATGCTGTCCGCCTCGCCGGGGGTGATGTCCTCCGGGACGCGGGCCTTGCCGTTGGCGATTTCGTCGTGGGATTCGGTGAAGAGGACCCGCTGGAGCGGATCGTCGTTGAAGCGAGCCTTGATAACGTTGGCCACTGCCTCCATATCCCGCTCCTCATCCTGGGGGGTGATGACGGCGTGGCGCAGCGTATGACAAAACTTGGCATCCCATTGGGAGTCGAACCCGGCCCCCTCCGGCGTATCTTTGGTAATCCAGCCGTTGTTTTGCATATCTTCGGCGATGATAATTTTCCAGGGCTGCTTGGCGTTGACCTCGTCGTTGACCCACTGCATCATAGCCCAGCCTTCGCCGATGTCGGAGCCGGAGTCGCCGTCCCCGCCGTGGGCGTTGCGGATGTAGTTGGTCGCGTCCCAGCGCAGGCCGTCGGCGTGGAACTCTTCGAGCCACATCAGGGCGTTATCCCGGATGAATTGGCGCACCTCGCCCCGCCCATAATCAGGCCGGGTATCGGCCCACGGCGTCGAAGAGCGCCAATCGTTGTAAAAGTAGATGCCCCCCTTCTCATTTTCGTGCCAGCCGTCGAAGCGCCACATACTCAAATCCTGCGGGCCAAAGTGATTGTAAACCACGTCGATGATGACGGCGATACCGTGGCTGTGGGCCGCTTTAACCAGCTCCTTAAGGGCCGTTCGCCCGCCGTAGGTGCGGGTCACGGCGAAGGGATGGGCCGGGTTGTAGCCCCAGGAGTAATCCCCGGCGAACTCTTTGATGGGCATAATCTCGATGGCGTTGATGCCCAACTCTTTGAGATAGGGCAGCTTGGGGATGACCTCCTGAAAAGCACCGACGACGTTGGTCGGGTTTTCGGGGAAGGTGCCGATGTGCATCTCGTAGATGACCAGTTCGTGCCAGCCGGGGGTCTGGTATTGGGGCGCATCCTCCGGCAAGGCCCAGTCGAAATCATCGAGCCGGTGGATGACGCCGTTCTGAAAGAGACCGTTGACATCGCGGGTATGGGGGTCGGTGCGGTGCAGGATGTCGCCGTTGTGGTGGATGACGAATTTGTATTCATCCCCCACGTCGGCCTGGGGCACATCGACCGACCAGTGGCCGTTTTCGTGGCCATTTTTATTTTCGCGGGCCAGCGGCGTTTGCCAGGGGGACCACTTATTAAAAGAGCCGGTCACAAAGACCTTCTCGGCGTGGGGTGCCCAGACCCGAAAGCTGGTCCCTTTGCCGTTGACCATCGCCCCCATGCCCTCCTGAGTCGAAGGGCTGGCGGGGCTGAAAAATCGTTTTACATAATAAGCAGCCCGGTCGAAATAGGTGCGCCAGGCCGGTGTTTGCTGTTGTTCATCACTCATTAGATTGACCTCCTTTTATCGGGAGATTAACGATTGGCAGATTGGAGATTTTCTTTAATTTCCTTATCGCTACATCTCCCAATCTCCTTCAATGCAACGAATTCAAACATTATACTATAGCCGACAATCTGAAATGGACAAAATTTAGGTGGCGTTTCGAAGAGCCGTTTCTGACTTTGTTGATGGGGAAAAATGGGCTACAATAGAGCAAACTGAACCCTCAAAACGTAATAAGGAGCCCCCAACCAATGACCAACAAAGCCCCTTTTGGTCGCCACCGGACCAAAATTAGCCCGCTGCAAACGCCGTCGGAAGAGACGATAGCCTACGCCCAGAGCATCGAAGGGCAGGTGCTTGGTCCCGGCGAGTTGGCCTACGGCGAATGGGCCGCGCTGGGCCTGGCGTTGCCTGATTTGCCCACAATGCGTCACTACCGCCTGGAGCGAGTGCGAGACCAGTTGCGCCGCTTCGATTACAGCGGGATTGTGCTGTATGATCCGCTCAATGTCCGCTACGCCACCGATAGCACCAATATGCAGGTCTGGACGATGCACAACGCGGTACGCTACTGCTTCATCGCCACCGAGGGGCCGGTCATTCTCTTTGATTTCCACAACTGCGAACACCTGAGCGCCCATCTCGATCTGATCGACGAGGTGCGGCCGGCCGTGGCCTGGTACTACTTCGGCGTGGGGAATCGTTATGAGGAAGTGGCCGGGCGCTGGGCCGCCGAGATTGCCGATTTAATGCGGATGCACGGGGGCGGCAACCGTCGCCTGGCCATCGACCATTGCAATCCCGAAGGTATCGCCGCTCTGCACAGCCACGGTCTGGAAACCTTCAACGGCGAGGAGGTCATGGAGCTGGCCCGTGTCATCAAGGGGCCGGAGGATTTGAAGGCCATGCGCTGCACGATTGCCGCATGCGAGAAAGCGATGGCGATGATGCGGGAGCAGTTGAAGCCGGGCATCACCGAGCAGCGGTTGTGGGCCACCCTCCACGCCGAGAACATCGCTCGCGGCGGGGAGTGGATCGAGACGCGGCTGCTGGCCTCCGGGCCGCGCACCAACCCCTGGTTCCACGAATGTAGCAGCCGGGTCATCGAGGCCGGGGATTTGGTCGGCTTCGACACCGATTTGATAGGGCCATACGGCATGTGCGCCGACATCTCCCGCACCTGGCTATGTGGCGACCAACCGACCGCCGAGCAGCGCAGCCTGTACCGGATGGCCTACGACCAGATTCAGGCCAACCAAAGCCTGCTCAAACCGGGCGTCACCTTCCGCGAGTTGACCGTCGAGGCCCAATCCCTGCCCGTCGATTGTCTACCCAACCATTACTCCGTCCTTTACCACGGCGTCGGTCTGTGTGACGAATACCCCTCCATCTACTACCCCGACGCCTGGGAGGCTTACGGCTACGACGGCGTCCTCGAAGAGAATATGGTCCTCTGCGTCGAGAGTTACGTCGGTCGCGTCGGCGGCCACGAGGGGGTCAAGCTGGAGGAGCAGGTGTTGATTACGGCAGAGGGGCCGGAGGTGTTGTCGAGCTATCCGTTTGAGGCGGGGTTGTTGGGGTGAAAGATTTAAGAGGAGACAAAATTGACTGAAAATACAGAAAAAAAACGTGCGCCTCGTAACAGAACGATTACTTTGTCAAGCTCAGAACGACAGCTTTATCGATCTCGGCTTTTACATTTAAGTGATTCTGTAACGTTAGACGAAGTTGTAAACAAGACGATACATCAAGACCTTTTTGAAGTTTTAGATTGGTTACCGGAAAAATCAATTGATCTTCTATTCGCTGATCCCCCATACAATTTGGAAAAGTCTTTCAATGGTCGCTCTTTTTCACAATTACCACTCAGTGACTATGAAAATTGGTTGGATTCTTGGATCAGTAAAGTCGTGCGAGTCTTAAAGCCAACCGCATCGATATATGTGTGTGGCGATTGGCGCTCGTCAACCGCAATACACCAGGTGCTTGAGAAGTACTTTATTGTCAGAAATCGCATTACCTGGGAACGAGAAAAGGGGCGCGGCGCAAAAACAAACTGGAAAAATAGTTCAGAAGATATTTGGTTTGGTACCGTCTCCAAAAATTACACGTTCAATGTTGAGGATGTTAAACTCAAACGGAAAGTTATAGCGCCCTATACAAAAAAGGATGGGACACCGAAAGATTGGGATGAAACAAGCAAGGGCCGCTTTCGCTTAACGCATCCCTCTAATATTTGGACGGATTTGTCGGTTCCTTTTTGGTCGATGCCGGAAAATACGGATCATCCGACCCAAAAACCTGAAAAATTGATGGCTAAGGTTATTTTAGCCAGTTCGCACAAAGGCGATGTTGTTCTCGATCCATTTTTAGGGTCCGGGACAACATCCGTTGTGGCTAAAAAATTAGGGCGTCATTACATCGGCATTGAAGTTGATGAGACATACTGTTGTCTGGCGGAAAAACGATTAGAAATGGCTGACTCAGATAAAAGTATTCAAGGGTATACGGATGGATATTTTTGGGAGAGAAATACACTTGCTGATCAGAAGCAACAATCCGTAGCGGAGCCTAATACAGAGGTTGAGCAGCTTGAGTTACTTTGATTCAAACTTCAAGGATGAGCGATGAACAGTAGAATATTTTACACTGACGTATTCAAAGAAATCGAACAGAGCATCTTGAGTACACTCGAAGCAAGCGATGACTTTTTGACTCTCAACACACTCAAAAGTACACGAGCTGCGGGAGATGCGATAGAAGATATATTGACCAATTCGTTTGAAACTATACTTGGCGATTGGTGTACCGAATATTCGGCAAACTTTGCACGGCGAGCTATGGCCGATCTTGCTTTTACTGATGTGGATGACTTTTATTACGTGGTAGATGTCAAAACTCATAGAACTGATACAAAGTTCAATATGCCAAATTTGACCTCTGTTGAGAGATTATCCCGTTTCTACGAAGATGACAAGAACTATTTTGTATTGCTTATGGTTAGCTATCATTTGGTTGGGTCTAAAGCAAACTTCACGGAGGTGAAATTTGTACCAATTGAGTTCTTGGGGTGGGATTGTTTGACTATTGGTGCTTTAGGCTGGGGACAAATCCAGATAGCGAACTCAAATTATGTGACGGTCAATGCGGGTTACTCTCGAAAAACCTGGATGCTTGAATTTTGTGATGTCGTTTTGGAATTTTACCCAAAGGAAATAGCAAAAATTCAAGGAAGAATGGAACGTTTTGAAAAGGTACGTCAGTTTTGGCTGTCAAAACCTGAATGAGTTTGTAGCCTTAACCTGAGTTCGTTTCGACCAGAGCCACAGAACACAACCGGAACGCTCTCAACGGTTCGTGCCTAGACCAAACAGTGGTACAATGTCCATACTATCCCAAAAAATCAACGGCATTCACTACTCGAGAAAGTGAGGCAATCAAATGACAACCACCACCGAACAAGTCATCGTCGGCAAAATGTCTCTACCGCAGGTGCAGGGACAAATCTCCCTATTTACCCTGCCCCAAAATTTTGTCTGGCTGAAACATTTCACAGCAGAGGAAATCGCCGAATTTTTTGCCGAATTGTTTGAAGCCCTCAGCCAGAGTGCGGAAAGTGACGATTGGTCAGCCGTGGCGGCGGTCATTGAGAGCTGGAAAGCGACGGCCAATATCGAGGCCGACCCGGCTATTGCCACTGCCGTAGAGCAAGGTTTGGCCGAACTGGCCGAGGGACAAAGCGTCGGTTGGGCTGATCTGCAAAAAGATTTGGGGTTGTAATGGAACCGGATGTGCCATTCTCGATTGAACAGATTGCCGCCAGCGCCGAGAAATACATCCGCCGCCTGCCCCCCAAACGCCAAAAAGCGATCGCTGCCGCCTTTAACCATCTTTGTAACGTTTCCCCTTTCCAACATCCTAACCCTACCGTCATCAAAACCTTGAAAGGCAAATACAAAGGCTTATGGCGGTATCGAGTTGGTGATCTTCGGATTATTTACGATGTGGATAAGGAGCAGCGAACTATCCGCATTATTGCCATTGATAATCGGGGCAATGTGTATTAACAAATTACCTGACACGACCCCGGCAAAGGTCGCTACAATCAGGCCCCATCAGAATGGGATGTGCTACATCCGGGGCGGGTGTGGGCGGAACGGCTCATGGGCGTCCCGCCCAGGTTGGATGAGATCGTGGCCAAAGTAAGCTCACATTGGGCCGGGTTAGGGCTTCCGTAACTCAACGATGGCTTCATACAGATGATGTGATTTTTTAGCTTTGACCGTTCTGACGTCAGATTGAATGATGCTGTTGCCGACGCGGGTGGCGCGGGGAATGTCGATCCGAACCAGTTCCAGGCCAACCTGCTCGGCAATTTCGCCCAGATAGCGGTCGGTGGCTGGTCAAGGTAATCTTTCATCAGACTCAGGCATCTCTCGATTCATTCGGGTCAATGACTCGCCCTAGCTCATACGTGGAGCGCACTTCTTGCAGCAGAGCCATCATTGTGTGGCGTTCTTTCTCATCTTTGAGAAGCCGGGTAAAATCGTCGAAGCTCAGAATAACTGCCTGGGGATGCCCCCGGCGCTCCACGATGTAGCGGGTTTGGTGTTGGGTCACGTCATTCATCACCTGCCCAAATTTATTCTGGGCTTCGGTTGAACTGATACTTTTCGTCGTTGCCATTGCTATCTCCAAAATAGCTAATTTAGCTAATTAAGATGGATTGTATACCAGAACACCTGTTTTGTCAAAAGTAAGCTTTAAATGAGGTAAAGTCAAATGACCATCCAATACGTGAACCGCAAAGGAAAAACCTACTATCTCCATCAAGGGACGACCAAAAAGGGAAATCCCAAATATTACTTTTCGATGAAAA
>CAZWZZ010000361.1:0-6504 GCA_964638395.1 uncultured Caldilineaceae bacterium | reverse complement strand
GTTTAAGGCGGCGTTTTCGATTGAGGTTACATAAAAAGGACACCGGTTACGGTGTCCTTTTTTGATTCATTTGAAACATCCTCACATCTAATACGCCTGCCGGTACAGGTCCTCCAACACAGCCTCATCGACTCGAAGCGGATTAGTCATCCAGTTGGTGTCGGCTTTGTAGGCGCTCCGGGCCATCGCCGGGATGAGGTCCTGGCTCACCCCGACATCCTGCAACCGGCCGGGCAGGCCGATGTCGGCGATCAACTCACGGACGGCGTCGACGGCCCGCTGCGCCCGTTGCGTGAGGGACCCCTCTTGGAGCGGATGGGAGGCATCCAGTGCCGCACCGATGCGGGCGTACCGCTCCGGGGAACCGGACAGACTGTAGGCCATCTGCACCGGCAAGGTCAAGGCGATGGCCACGCCGTGGGGCACATCGGCAAAGCTGGAGAGCTGGTGGGCCAACGAATGGCAGGCCCCCAGCCAGTTGGAACTGATGGCGATACCGCCAATCATCGCCGCTTCCATCATATCGGTGCGAGCCTGCCGGTTTTGTCCCTGAGCCACGGCCACGCGCAGGCTCCGGCCAATGCGTTCGATGGCGTGCAGAATGAGCGGGTCGAGGGCCGGATTGTTATTGGTCGAGACGTAGGCTTCGATGCAGTGGGAGAGGGCATCCAGACCGGTGGCTGCTGTCAAGCCCGGTGGCAGATTGAGCGTCAATTCAGGGTCGATCAAGGCGACGGTCGGTTGCAAACTGACCCCACCGATGCCAAATTTAGCTTTGATCCCGTAATCGGTGATGAGCGCCCACGGGGTGACTTCACTGCCGGTTCCGGCGGTGGTGGGAATGGCCACAAACGGGGGCAACGCCGACACAGGCGGGATGGGACGCATCGTATCCCCCAACTTGAGCGCATACTCGGCGATGCTGGCCTCCGCCGGTGCCCCGGCCAGCAGACAGACCGCTTTGGCCGTGTCGAGACTGCTTCCGCCGCCGACACCAATGACTATATCAGCTTGAGCCGCTCGACAGGCGCGGCCCGCAGCATTGACCGTTTCGACATCCGGGTTGGGCACGATGCGGTCATAGACCGTATAGGCCACCCCTGCCGCTTCGAGCGACCGGGCAACCGGCTCGACCAGACCGGCTCTAACAATGCCAGGATCGGCCAGGATAAAGGCCTGTTTCGCACCTCGGCTGCGGGCTGCCTCACCCACCAGCCCGGCAGCCCCAAAGCCGAGGTGGCTTTGACCGGGCCAGAGATAGGTTGACACTGTTGATCTCATCAGCAATTACTCGATAATTTCATAATCATTGGTGATGGTCACTTGATTTTTGAGGGTGTTGATGACCGAGCAATATTTCTCCTCGGACAGTTGAATGGCCCGCTCTACTTTTTTGGGGTTGAGATCACCTTTGAGGGTGTAATGGAGATGCATTTTGGTAAAGGTGTAGGGGGGCTCCGGCTCCTGTTCCCCGCGACAGGTCACTTCCAGCCCGGCCAGCGGCTCCCGTTGGCGATCCAAAATCATAATCACATCGTAAGCCGAGCAGGAGGCGGCGGAGAGCATTAACAAATCGGAGGGTTTGAGGCCGGCCCACGCCGGCTCTTTTTCCGACGACGTGCCGATGACCAGCGGATGACCGGCAGAGTCTACACCGGTCATTAGTTGCGATTCGACCCATTTGATGGCGACTGTGCCCATGAGGTTGTATCCTTTCACTATGTGGGGATTGGTTGCAATAATTTGCGATGATTTTTATGAAGAAGTGTGCTGTTTCTTAGGACGCAAAAACTCAGCCGCATCTTACCATAGATGATTTAATGAGGCGAATTTGGGGGAGCTATGGCAAACTCATTTTCGGTAGACCGCAGCATCCTGAGTAGATCGAGGAACGAAATCGTATCGAAGCTGTGTCCTGAGCTTGTCGAAGGGGGTGCGATTGCGGTCTCCTGATTTTCGGCTTAAGTGTGTCTTTCGTCCTATTTCATCTTTTGTTCGGCTATTGTTATAATAAAGGCAGCAATTTTTTAACAGACATTAAGGATTTGCTTGTTCGAACTTCCACCAGGGCATCCCATTACTCCCCAATCCTACAAGCCATTTCAGCACCAGGCCGGTTTCCGGAGCGATGTATTGAGATGGTCATAGCTATCAATCAATTATGTAAATTGACATAAATCGGGACAAAACAGGGTGACGATACAGCTACATCGGGCTTACCAGCACCTTATTCAGGTGCAAGAAGCCGAACGCCGCCAATTAGCCGAACAGTTGCACGACGAAACGTTACAGCAACTTGCTGATTTGTCGGTTCGATTGGGACTGTTGCGCTGTCAGGAAAACATCGACTCGATTGATCTGGAGGCATTGCAGAGTCGCCTGGTTCAAGTGGATTGCCGCCTGCGCGAAATCGTGCGGGGTATCCATCCGGCCATCCTGTCGGATTTAGGATTGGTTGAGGCCGTCGTCGCTTTCTTGGAGAGTATAGAGCCGGATAATCCACGCCCCCACATCGAATTGTGGATCAAAGGCTTTGGCGATGATCGTCTTCCCGACGAAGAACTTGAGTTGACTTTGTACCGATTTATCCAAAACGGGGTACGCAACGCCATTAAGCATGGCCACCCAAAGCATCTTATCATCATCTTGAGTTGGGAGGCAGAGCGCGTCAAAATTCAGATTAATGACGACGGCTGTGGCACGAATATGACCATCGAGACGGCTATCCGAGCCGGACATTTTGGGTTGTTGAGTATGAGAGAGCGTATTGTGGCCCTGGGCGGTCACTTCATTTTTCATTCAGCGCCGGAGCAGGGGACGCGCTTGAGCGGCTACATTCCGGTGAATTTTCCGGCTCCGGCACCTGGGAGTCAGCAGGTTTACAACTTTAGGGTGGCTGCTCCAAAGCACGATAAACCTCGGTCAGACTGAATGTTTGTTTGGCCAGCCTGGCCCGGACGCCTGCTATTTTGGCCTGGCGTTCATAAGCAGACGACCATTCACCACTCAGGAGCAAGATAATGCTTTGGGGATGGATAGTTTGAAGCGTCGCAGCGGTCTTTAATCCGTTCACACCGGGGAGATGAATGTCGATTAAGACTAAATCTACGGCTTTTTGTTGGGTAACGACGATTGCTTTTTCGCCACTATCGGTTTCGGCGACAATAATAAACCGGGGATCAGTCGTTAAAACAAAGCGCACCGTTTCTCGAAAGGTGGGATTATTAACGACGATCAAGACGCGCCATTGCCGGTTGTCGGTCATTTTGGACTGTACCTGATTTATCATCAATGGTACTCTGCCTAAATTCAGCAAGTCCAGAGAGACAACTCATCAATCGGCAATGAGTTATTGCTATGAAAATTTATCGGGGCGGCGCAAGCGTCCCGTCGCCTCCAGGAAAAGCAGGACAGCCTGGACCCTGGCCTGATGCTCTTTGTCTTTCAACCGGAGTTTGGAGAAAATGTTGCTGACATAATTTTCTATGGTCCGCTCTTGAACGACTAAGGCTGCGGCGATGCTGGGGTTGGCATACCCTTTGGCCATTAGTTCCAAAACCCGCATCTCCTGAGGGGTCAGATCGGCCAGAGCCATCGGTGAGTTTCCCCCGAGCAGCTCATCAACGATAGAGGGATCGAGCATCATTTGACCCGCCACGACAGCCTGAATGGCCCGTACCAACTCCTCGATCCGGCCCACCGTCTGCTTAAGCAAAAAGGCTTTACCGGTGGCCCCCTCCTTAAAAAAAGCCCGCACATAACGAGGATCATCATAAAATGAAAGCAGGACGATGCCGACCTCAGAACAATGTTGGCGAATCTGCCGGGCTGCATCGATTCCGTTCAAGCCGGGCATTCTGATATCCATCAGGATGACATCCGGGCAGTGGTCCTGGGCCAACCGGACGGCCTCTGCACCATCACTGGCAACAGTCACAATTTCTAAGCCTGGCTCTGTTTCCAAAATTCGGCGATACCCTTCACGGGCCAATTCCTGGTCATCTACTATTAAAATCCGAATCATTCTCGTTATCATAGCGATAAGATACACCCGCTTCTGATCCCTGCCAAGTCTATCCCTGGAGTTTACCCTCTGTAAATTCGTGAGATTTTACCCTTCCGTTCATCGCCAGAATCAATTTAAACTTGTTAAGATAGGGGAGATTATATTTATGAGAAAATTGTGCCGCCTGAGTTCATTATTGTTTATAGCTGGCTTGATGATCCTGTCGATCAATGTCATTTTGGCTACTATGCCCGTCCCGGCCCAGGCCACTCCCTTGGATGGAAGTCACGTTTCCTCAATTCTCACTGCCCAGAATAGTATTACCTCCCAAAACGTCGTTTCAAATATAGTGGCCATGCAGGCCATAGACGGGCTGACCATCACCTACAGTTCTCCGCCATTGGCCGGTTATCCTGTCTTTTTTACGGCGACCATTACCACGACGACCGTTCCGACCAATCCCCCGCCCCCCGGCGGAATTATCGCGGAAGCGGCCACGATTGTCTATATCTGGTCATTTGGCGATGGATCAGACCGTCTGTTTGGAGATGATCCGGTCGTTTCCCATACCTATGCCCTGCCTATGACCTACACGGTTCTGGTGACGGCCCTTAACAGTTCTAATGTTACGTCCGCCACGCAGGCTATCTCCGTACCGGTTCAAAGACCGCCGCAACTCTTTCTACCGGTCCTCTTCAAAAACTTTACCCCCCCCGTTATTCCGGCTGATTTGACCTGTACCCTGATTATCGAACCGCCCAATCCTTCAGCCGGGCAACCTGTGTTGGTCATTGTGGATGTTGAGAATGAGGGAAACGGGTCGGCAGATGGTTTCTGGATCGATCTCTATGTCAACCCGACGAACCCGCCGGAGCCTGGACGGACCAATCGTATTTCCTGGCAAAATGCCTGTGGGGGAATCAATTCCTGTAGTCGAGGCGTGGCCTGGAGCGTTAGTAATGCCCCCCTCTCAGCCGGAAACAGCCGGACATTTGTGACAATTCCCGATGTGTTTAACCCCATCACCGGCCAGGGATTTGATCCCGCTAATTCAAACTGGGAAAATGGCATCTTTTCTGAGGGCACGTATCAATTTTATGCGTATGTCGATAGCATCAATGGCCTCGATGACAGCATTGATGGCGCTGTTGTTGAAACCGATGAAACGAATAACCGCTGTCAAGGGACGTTGTTTGTGCCCTCAGCCACACTTTTTGGAAATGAAAGCCTCGGCCCAAGTAATTTGCCAAAGCGCTAATCAGTAGTCCGCAGGCATCCTGAGTAAACCAGACACGACGTTGTCTCGAAGGGTGCGCTTGTGGTCTACTGCTAATTGAACCAATGGAGCAAGAGGGAGTATGGTATGGCCCACTTAAAATCTATCCGCATTATTGTAATTGTCGCCAGCGTCGTTTTGGCCGCATCGTTGTTCTGGTCATTCTTCAATCAGCCCGAGACTATCGGAGCCGCCCTGATTGCTACGCCCCCTGCCCGTGACGATGGCCCCGCCGAAGAAGAACCGCCCCCCGACTCTGGCAGCAATAGCAGTCAAGATCAAAATGGTGATAATGGTGACGCCGAGACGTTAGCCTCAATTTACGGACAGGTCACAGACCTATCAACCGGTCAGCCCGGATCGGGACTGGAAGTTGATATCGATGGCGTGATCGTTCGCACCGATAGCGACGGACGATTTTCCCTGACCGGTCTGAAGGCAGGAACCTATGTAGCAACCCTGTTTCTCCCCAATCAGGCGACGGCGGCCCAAGAGTCAGTGACTATATCTCTTTCGGAAAAGGAAACCGTGACCATAGAGTTAGACTATTATAGCCAAAATCCGCCCACGCCCACTCCGACCGATACGCCGGAACTGGAGCCGGACCCCACCCCCACCCCGGCCCCAACAGAAGTCGTCCGGCCTGACACCGGCGACGATAGAGGAGCCGCTTTCTCACCCTTTACCCCACCCACGGGTAAGGCTCCCGCCGTCTTCATTAATCCCAGCCACATCAACAACGAAGAGGGGGTCACCGGGAACATCACCATCGATGTCTCCAACGTCAGTGACCTGGGCGCGTTTCAAGCCATGCTCAAATTCAATCCGAAAGTCATCGAGATCGAAGACGTCATTCTGGGTAATTTTTTGGAGAGTACCGGACGACAGACCAAGCCCCTGGTCACGGAAATCGACAATACCGCCGGGGAAGTCTCCTTCGTCGCCTATACCTCCGGCAGCACAGCCGGACCCAACGGCGGCGGCACGCTGGCCGTCGTCAACTTCATTTCTAAACAGGAAGGCATCTCTAACCTGGATATGGAAAATGTTGTTCTCGTGGCTCGGCTGGGCAAAAGGATCAATGCCACCGTCGGCGATGGCCGGATCAGTGTCTCGGTCTGTTTTGGCGATTTGAACGGGGATGAGGTCATCGACGTCAGCGATGTACAAGCCGTCGCCGGGCGGGTCGGGCAAAAAGTGGGTGATCCCAACTACGTCTTGA
>CAZWZZ010000360.1:5296-6505 GCA_964638395.1 uncultured Caldilineaceae bacterium | reverse complement strand
GCCTCCAGTTGGCTGGATCGGCTGCTGGTCGGGCTGCAATTTCTGCCCCGCGTGGCCTCGCTGACCATCAGCAACACCTTCCGCAACACCCGCCGCGTGACGCTGACCCTGGCCACGCTGACCGGGGCGGGGGTCATCTTTATGATGGTCGTCAATGCCCGCACCTCGCTGCTGTTCACCTTCAACGACGTTCTCTTCTCCATCTTCGACGCCAACGTGATGCTCGATCTGGAGGATGAGGAGCGGATCAAGGAGATCGAGAGCCTGACCCTGACCCAGCCCAACGTCAAGGCCGTCGAAATCTGGAGTTCGGCCAAAGGCACGGCCCGGCTACGGGGCGAACCGGAGCAGTTGGATGATGACTCGATCCGGCTGCGGGGGCTGCCTCTGCCGTCGGAGACCTATCTGCCGAAGCTGCGGGCGGGGCGCTGGCTGCGCCCGGCGGATGAGTTCGCCATCGTTCTGAACCAGGCATTGGGCGAACGGCTCGCCGTCGGCGTCGGCGATTGGATCACCGTCGATATTCCGGGGGAGCGGGCGCGGGATTGGCAGGTCGTCGGCCTGATTTACGAACCCATCGACCAGGACGCCGCCCTCGTCCCCCGCGAGACGCTCGTCCGAGTCATCGACCGGGTCGGGCGGGGAACCTCCATCCGGGTGCAGACGAACCAGACCGGGGCCGAGGCTGAAATCGCCACCGTCGAGGAACTGCGGGCGGTCTACGAGCGCCGGGGGTATGACATCAAGGATAGCAACCAGGACACCGCCCACCGCATGACCGCCCAGCGGGTCGATCAGTTGTCGATTTTGACGGCCCTCCTGAGCGGCATCGCGGCCATGATCGCCGTGGTCGGGGCCATCGCCCTGAGCGGGACGCTGTCGCTGAACGTGTTGGAGCGGACCCGCGAGATTGGGGTGATGCGGGCCATCGGGGCCTCGGCCCTGACCATCGCCGGGCAGTTCATCGGCGAGGGGCTGATTTTGGGCTGGCTCAGTTGGCTCATCGCCATTCCCCTGAGCATTCCCATCAGCCGCCTGGTCATCGACGCCCTGGCCGGCCTGATCAACGTCGAATTTGTACCCCAATATTCGGAGCAGGGCGTGCTGCTCTGGTTCGTCATCGTCACCGTCCTGGCCTTCATCGCCAGTTGGTTCCCGGCCCAGAAAGCGGCCCAGACGAGCGTGCGGGAGAGTTTGGCGTATGTGTAG
>CAZWZZ010000360.1:0-5196 GCA_964638395.1 uncultured Caldilineaceae bacterium | reverse complement strand
GAAATGGCATCACTCAACGATCTATTCAAAGAGCAAATGGTCGAGGCCCGGCGGACGCAGATATTGCTGGGGGCGGCTCAGGTCTTTGCCGACAAAGGCTTTCACAAGGCCACGACCAAAGAGATAGCCAAAGCGGCGGATGTCTCCGAAGGGACGATCTACAACTACTTCAATAGTAAGCGGGAGCTGCTGTTTGCCCTGATCGACCTGGTCGGGGCGCAGTCGCTCAAGACGGTGGTCGAGGCTCACCGGGAGGCGGACCCCCACGCCTTTTTGACGGCCATTCTGCGGGATCGCTACCAACTGCTCCACGACCAGGGCCAATTTATGGCCCCCGTTCTGGCCGAAATCTTCTCCGACGAGGATTTGCGGGGGGAGGTGTATGAAAAAATTGCCCTGCCGCTGTCGGCCTTCGTGGAGGGATATATTCAGACCCAGGTCGAGGCCGGAGTTTTTCGTCCGGTCAATGCCGCCATCGTCACCCGCGCCCTGATCGGGGCGATGATCTTTAATAGCACGATAAAGCTGACCGGTATCGACGAGCGGTATGAGACCCTTTCTGTCGAAGCGATGGTTGAGGAGTTGGTCACGCTTTTTCTGCGGGGGGTGATGGTGGAATAGGTGAATTATAGGCGCTACGGCGTACAAAGGCACTCGGGCTAAGAGGCTACCCTGGACACGTAAAACGTAAAGCGCAAAACGTAATTGATAGACAAGACCACAGCAACCTGAGTAGACCGAGGAACGAGGTCGTATCGAAGGGTGCGATTACGGTCCACTGATAGTTTTTTTACGCTTCACGTTTTACGTTTTACGGGCGATTCACCAAGTCCGTGGGGCAGAATACGGACCTTACCTTGAACGCCACCCGGTTTACACCTTCCCTACTACCCGGAATACAACTTTCGATGGATGACCGCTGTTCGGTTGATTGATATAATGGGATCATAGAGTTGAACGCTACGGCGCAACTTTAATCGCCGAAAGTCGTATTAGTACTATAGTCAGGTGATTAGAGATTTGGAGATTAAGAGATAGAGATTAGAGATAGAGATTGGAGACTCGTTAACCAATCTCCTTATCCCCCAATCCCCCAATCTCCTTATATCACCCCCGTCAGCAATGTTGCGACACCGACACATTGCTAAAAATTATATACCGAACACTGTTTGGTCATTGAACTGAATTAGAAGTGACGCCGTTGAGAAAAACCAGACCCTAAAGGTTTCAAAATCCGATTTCTTGACCAAATTTAGCTCCAAATTGCTCAGATTTTTGCCTGAAATTGACTGTGGAAACCTTTAGGGTCTTGAACGGCGTAACTTATATGAATTTGTAACCGATGAGACATTTAACCGGCCGCCAACGGCGGCAACAAAAAACGAAACAGGCTATTCTGCGGGCCGCCCGCGAATTGGTCAGCGAAAATGGAGCGAACGGCCTGTCGTTGCGGGCCATCGCCCGGCGCATCGACTATAGCCCGGCGGGACTGTATGAATATTTTGACAGCAAGCATGAGTTGGTCGAGGCCGTTTGTGACGAAGGCATCCAACGGTTGCGAACCTACCTGGAGCAAGTCCCTCGCCACCTGCCGCCGGAGGCGCGGCTCCACCAGTTGGGCCTGGCCTATCTGGAGTTTGCCCGCCAGGAGCCGGAACTGTTCCGCCTGATTTTTACCACCACCACCTCGGAGCGGCGCTCGCTCGACGATCCCACACCCTCCGACTCCCCCTACCGGCTCTTGTTAGAAGCGACCCAGGCGGCCATCGAGGCCGGGGCGCTGAACCTGGAAGAAGGGGTGACGCTGGAGCAGGTAGCCTTTGGCCTGTGGGCCGTGGTTCACGGGATGGCGATGCTGGAACAGACCCAGTTTCGCCACCTCGAAACCGACCTCAACCCAACCCAACGTTGGGTGTTGGCCACGTTTGGCAAAGGCTTACGGGCCGCCTAACATCGTTCGCTCACCGAGCAACTTTTGGGAGCGGCGGTCGTATACATTGAGCGAGATTAAGAACGAGATCGAGAGGGAAAGGCTGAGGCTAAGAAATTGTCTAAAATAACTCCGCTCTCGTGGTCAGGTAATTAGTAATTAGAGATTGGTAATTGGCTCTTCAACCCCTAATTACAAATTACCAATTACGAATTACCCGACAGAACTGGGTAAGTTAATTAATTCTCATTCCATAGACAACGCCTCAGACTAAGACTTATCATAAAGAGGATACTAAACCAAGGAGAATGGTTATGCAGTCGAAAAGAACAGTCACTTTGATAGGAATGATGCTGCTGGCGATGATCGTGAGCGCCTGTGGTGTTTTTGGCGGCGAAGAGCCGGAACCGACGCCGGTCATCGAGGCCGTGCAGCAGCCCAACACCGTCTCGGCGGAAGCGTTCGTCGTGCCCGTGCGGGAAGCCGACCTCTCCTTTGAAATCGGCGGGCGGGTCGTCTCTGTCCCGGTCAAGGAAGGGGATGAGGTCAAAGAAGGGGATTTGTTGGCCCAGTTGGATGACTCCAGCCAGCAAGCCGCCTTAGCCCAGGCCCAGGCCAATCTGGCCAACGCCGAAGCCTCCCTGGCCCAGGCCGAAGCCAACCTGGCCGACGTTAAAGTAGGGGCCACCCGCGAACAGTTGGCCCAGGCCGAGGCCGAATTAGCCCGCGCCGAAGCTGTGTTAGCCGAATTGGTGACCGGCCCGACGGATGAAGATATTGCCCAGGCCGAAGCGAAGGTGGAAACTGCCCGGGCCAGTCTGGCCGATGTTCTGGCCGGTTCCCGGCAGGAAGATATTGATGCCTCAGCCGCCCGCTTGCTGCAAGCCGAAGCTGAGGTGCGGATCAAACAGGCCGATTACGATGAGAAAGTCTTCGGCGAGCCGGACCGAGCCGAACCGTTCGGCATCGCCCTGCAAAAGGCCACGCTGGATTATGATGCGGCCCAGGCCGACTATGAGCGGCTGGTCAACGGCCCGACCCAGGAGCGGATTGCCATCTCCCGGGCCCAGTTGTATGAAGCCCAAACCGCCCTGAACAAAGTCACAGCCGGTTCGACGCCGGAGCAGATTGCTCAAGCCCAGGCTGACACCGCCCGGGCCGAGGCGGCTCTGGCTGAACTGGAAGCCGGGGCCACCGACGAGCAGATTGCCATCGCCGAGGCGGGCGTGACAGCCGCCGAAGCGGGTATCGGCGTGGCCGAGGCAGGCGTCAACACCGCCGAGACCGAGGTGGGCAAAACCCGCATCGAAGCCCCCTTTGATGGCGTCATCGGTAGCCTGGATATCGAAGTGGGCGAAATCGTGCAGAGTGGGGCGACCGCCGTGGCCATCGGCGATACCTCCATCTGGCAGATTGAGACGGATGACCTGACCGAGATCGATGTCGTGCGGGTCAAGCCGGGCCGCAAGGTAACGATTAGCGTCGATGCCTTGCCGGATGCGGAGTATGAAGGTGAAGTGGTTCGTATCCAGCCCAAATCGGAAACGAAAGCGGGCGACGTGACCTATACCGTCCTGATCGACATCACCAAAGGGGATATGACCAAGCTCCAATGGGGGATGACCACCTTTGTCGATATTGAAGCCGGGCCTGATCTGTAGATATTAGCCGAGCCGAATGGTTTTAAGCTCGGAGCCGGTTTGCAACCGGCGTTGGGTCGGGGGTTACAAACCCCCTCCGAGCGTGGGTACACTGTAGACGGTTAATGAAACAAGCAAGGAAACCGAAATGATGAAACGAATGACGATATATCTGACGTTAATAATCGCCCTGCTGGTCGGACTGGGGGCCGGGGTCGCCAAACCGGCCCAGGCCCAGGAAGAGACGCTAGATAGCGCCCTGGCCCAGGCCGCGGCCAAAGGCTTCCTGGTCAGCCTGACCCGCCCGGAATTGAGCAACCTGCGCGGCTTCTACCTCCTCGACAGCGTCAATGCCGAGGGCATCGTGAGCGAGGTGGGCGAGGTGAGCGACTATGAAATCACCGAGGCGGGTTGGGCCGGCGACGGGATGTACCGGGTGGCGGCTACGCTGGAGCCGGGTAACCGGGCCATCACCATCTTGAGCAGCAAGCAGAATGGGCGCTGGCGGGTGGCGGGGCTGGAACTGGCCGCCGCTAACAGTGTATCAACTGCGACCGGTAACACAGCGGCAGTCAGCAGCGGCCCGCAGCCGGTCAGCGGCAACGGCGAGGGCATCCTGATCTTCCAAACCCAGAGTGGCGGCCCGATTTACCGGATCAACGCCGACGGAACCGGCCTGCAATACATCACCACCGGCCTCGACCCGCAGTTGTCGCCGGACGAGACGCAGATTGCCTTCACCCGCTGGGAGCCGCGCTACGAACTGTTCACCATCAACATCGACGGCACGAACGAGCAAGCCCTGACCCACGGCTGGCGGCAGATGAAATCCCCGACCTGGTCGGCGGATGGGAGCAAGATTATCTTTAGCTATCAGGATGGCGGGCGACTGGAGCCGGAGAGGGAACGCATCAACCTGGAGAAAGTGGCCCGAGAGGGTGACACCGTTGATATTCCTTCCAACGCCGTGGGCGTCGATGTCGAATATGGCATCCTGACCTACGTCATTCCGGCGGATGCCCACTGGTGGCTGCGGGAGATTGACCTGACCAGCGGCGAGACGCGCACTCTGTACACGGAGCGGCACAGCTACGGCCCGACCGCCCACCCGACCGACGCCAATCTGGTAGCTTACAAAGGCATCCAGGGCATTGCTATCAACAATATGGCCAGTAACACCGACCAGTCTGTGACTACCGATTTCCGCGACCACACGCCGGTTATTTCGCCGGAGGGCAGCCGGGTGGCCGTTTCCTACCAACAGGATGGGCATTGGGAAGTGCATACGCTGAACCTCGACGGCAGCAACCGCCACCGCCTGACCAGGACGCCGCTGACCGTCCTGGCCGACCATCAGCAGGTGACCACCGCCGCCCATATGGGCAAAGAGCGGGTCGTGGCCCCGGAAAATCCCTGGTGGAACAACGCCGCCCCGACCTGGTCGCCCGACGGCAGCCAAATCGCTTTCGTCAGCGACCGCAGCAGCGAATGGGATATCTGGATTATGAACGCCGACGGCAGCAACCAGCGGCTTATGTTCCCCAACGGCGCGTTGGACGAGATCGAACTGAACTACGCCGGGGTTGATGAGCGGATGTTGTCCTGGCAGTAGTGGCGGAAGGATGG
>CAZWZZ010000359.1:0-6509 GCA_964638395.1 uncultured Caldilineaceae bacterium | reverse complement strand
GCGTCGATCACCAGGTCAAGATTCGGGGCTTTCGCATCGAGATGGGTGAAATCGAAGCGGCTTTGCGGCAGCACCCGGCAGTGCAGCAAGCCGTGGTGATGGTTCACACTCCGGCTACTCAGCCCGATTCTGCGACCAAACGGTTGGTTGCTTATGTAGAAACTATGAACGGCCAGGCTGTACCTGCCGCTGAGTTGCGCCGCTTTTTGCTGGACAAATTGCCGGATTATATGGTTCCGGCGGCTTTCGTTCTGCTCGAAGCCCTGCCCCTGACCCCCAACGGCAAAATAGATCGTCAGCAATTACCCGCGCCCGATTTGGATCTAACCTCGGAGACAACCTTTGTCGCGCCTCGAACGCCGGTTGAAGAGACACTGGCTAACATTTGGGCCTCGGCGCTGGGGGTTGAGTCGGTTGGGGTCCAGGATAACTTCTTTGAACTAGGAGGCGACTCCATCCTCAGCATCCAGATTATGGCCAAAGCCGCCCAACAGAATATTAAACTGAAGCCGAACGATATTTTCCAACACCCCACGGTAGCCGCCCTGGCCGGGGTGGCTACCGTGGGTAGCGCAGACATCGAGGCCCAACAGACGGCGGTCACCGGCCCGGTTCCGCTGACCCCCATTCAGCAGTGGTTGTTTGAGCAAGACTTAACCGCACCCCATTATTGGAACCGATCCTATCTGCTGGAGTTGGCCCCGGATGTCGATCTGACCCTGATCGAGCGCAGCCTGCAACAGTTGTTCCTGCATCACGATGCCCTGCGGATGAAATTTGGCCGGACAGAAGCCGGGTGGCTGCAAGAGAATGGCGGGCCGGAACAGCCGATGCGAGTCGTTCGCTTCGATTTCTCGGATTTACCCGCAGCCGAGCAGAAAACGGCCCTCGAAGCATCCGCCACAACGATGCAACAAAGCCTGGATTTAGCCAATGGCGCTCTGGCTCAAGCGGCTATTTTTGAGCGAGGGCCGGGGCAAACGGCGCGGCTGCTGCTGGTCATCCATCATCTGGTCGTCGATGGCGTTTCCTGGCAAATTTTGCTGGAGGATTTGGAAAGCGCCTATCAACAGTTGCGGCGGGGCGAGCCGGTACGGCTGCCGCCTAAAACCAGTTCCTTCCAACAGTGGGCCGAGCGGTTGACGGCCTTTGCCCAATTGCCGGATTTGGAAGAAGATTTGGCCTTTTGGCAAGCCCCGGATTTAGGTGGCGATCCGGCTTTGCTGCCGGATGATCCCGCCGGGTTGGATCACAACATGGCTGGCTCGACTGCCACGATTTCGGTGGCTCTCCCGCCGGAAGAAACTACCGCTTTGCTACAGCAGGTTCCGGCTGCCTACCAAACCCAAATCAACGATGCCCTGCTGACGGCGCTGCTGTTGACCTTTGCCGAACAGCGGGGCGCTCAGTCGCTCTACTTCGACCTTGAGGGACACGGTCGGGAAGCGTTGTTTGAGGAGATTGATCTTTACCGCACGGTGGGCTGGTTTACATCCGTCTTTCCCGTGCAGTTAAGGCTGCCCGAAGAGACCGGCGTCGGCGCGGCCCTGATTTCGGTCAAGGAGCAGTTGCGCCGGATACCGCGAAAGGGCCTCAGCTATGGCTTGCTGCGCTATCTGAGCGAAGATCGAGCGGTTCGGGAGGCATTGGCCGGACAACCCCAGCCGCAGATCACCTTCAACTATCTGGGCCAATTTGACCACAAGCTATCCGGCTACGATTTATTCCGGGCGGCTCCGGAGTCGGGTGGCCCGGAGCGCCACCCGGACGACAAACGACGCTACCTGCTCGACATCAATGCCCTGACCGAGCGGGGGCAGTTGATCGTCAAATGGAGTTATAGCCAAAACTGTTTCCGGCCCGAAACGATGCAAAATTTGGCCGATGGCTTTATCCAAAAGCTACAGGCAATCATCGACCATTGCACCAGGCCCGATGTGGGGGGCTATACCCCCTCAGATTTTCCGCTGGTCTCACTTAATCAAACGCAACTTGACGAATTAGCGCTGGCGGTGGCTAAAAACAGCCAAGCCGCCGGTCTGTCTAACGGGACCAAAAATATCGAAGCCATTTATCCGTTATCGCCGATGCAACAGATGATGCTGCTCCACACCTTGAGCCAGCCGGAGAGCGACGTGCTGTTTACCCAAATGCGTTATACGCTGGGGGGCAAGATTGAGGCTGAGATTTTGCAAAAAGCGTGGCAGCAAACGGTCAATCGTCACCCGGCCCTCCGCACCGCCTTTGTGTGGCAGGAGACCGACACGCCCCTCCAGGTGGTGTGGCAGCAGGCCAGGCTTGATTTTGAGCAGGTCGATTTGCAGCATCTCTCGCCCGCCGAGCAGCAGGCGGAACTAACGGCCATTTTAGACGCGGATCGGGCCAAAGGCTTCAGCCCGACGCAACCCCCGCTGATGCGCCTAACCTTGGTGCGGCTGGCCGCTGACGTAGCCGAACTGATCTGGAGCAGCCATCATTTGGTGATGGATCGCTGGTGTATCGCCATTCTGCTGCGCGAAATGTTTTCATACTACAACAATGCCTTGAGCGGCGAACCGGTGGTTCAGGCAGAGCCGGTTCGTCCGTTTGCCGGCTACATCGAGTGGCTGCAACAGCAGGATGAGCGAGAAGCGGAGACGTTCTGGCGGCAACGTCTGGCCGGTTTCAGGCAGCCTACTCTATTGGTCAGATCGGGCAGATTTACCCCGCCTAAAACGCCCCAAACCTTGAAACTGACCGTGCCGCAACAGACGATACAGCCGTTGCAAATGACGATCCGGCAACACCACCTGACGATGAATACCGTGGCTCAGGGCATATGGGCGCTGCTGTTAAGCCGTCATTGTCACAGCGATGACATTCTGTTTGGAGCCGCCGTATCGGGCCGCCCGGCCGATATTCCGGGGATTGAGTCTATGGTCGGCTCGTTTATCAATAATCTGCCGGTGCGGGCCAAAATCGACCGGGCGCAATCCGTTGGAGATTGGTTGCACAGCTTGCAAACGCAACAACTGGTCACACAGCCTTACGAATATGTGGCTCCGGCCAAACTCCACACTTGGAGTGATCTTCCTCAGCAGACTGCTCTCTTTGACACGCTGCTTATTTTCCAGGCTCCGATTACGGGACAAACCAACGGGAGCGATCCTATGGAGATCACTGCCGTGACAGGAGAGCTATCAACCATTTATCCCTGCACGCTTTCCGTGTTCGATGATGGGGACCAACTGCGCTTGTGGGCCACCTACAACCCGGCTCAGGTCGATGAACCGGCGGCGGAGCAACTCTTGACTCAGGTGCGCCATCTATTCGAGACAATCGCCACCAACATTGACCGCCCGGTGGGTGAGTTGTTGGACGGCATCAATCTCGACCTCCGGTTGCCGGAACCGGCGCAGCCTGCGACAGACAGCCGACGGGAGATCATCGGCCCGCGAGATAATTTAGAGATGCAGTTGGTTCAAATCTGGGAAGCGTTGTTGAACATCCGACCGATCAGCGTTCGGGATAACTTTTTTGAGCTGGGCGGCGACTCTTTGTCAACGATCCAACTCATCGCTCACATCAAAAAAGTTGTCGGGGCCGAGCTACCTCTGACCACCCTCTTTCAGGCTCCCACCATTGAACGATTGGCTGAAGTCATCCGCCAGGGCAGCGCCGCGCCGACCGTGTCGTTGGTCTCGATGCAGGTCGAGGGGACGAAACCGCCCTTTTTCTGTATTCCGGGCAATTTGGGGAACGTCTTTACCGACCTGGGCTACCTGGCTCGTCACTTTGACCCAGACCGGCCCTTTTATGCTTTTCAGGATGGGGTGCAAAATCCGGCCAAAATCGAAGCGTTGGCCGCCCATTACATCGACGAGATCAAGACCGTTCAGCCCAGCGGCCCCTATTTTTTAGGCGGCATCTGTTCGGGGGGTACGGTCGCCTTTGAGATGGCCCGCCAACTGCAAGGGCAGGGGGAGGAAGTGGCGTTTGTCGGGCTTATCGAGCCGGCCGACCCCAGGCAAGCGGCCGGGCCACGAACCTATCTCGACTTTGTCCTCGACATCGGGCAACGTTTTGTGAAACGGGCCGGCCATCAAACCCGGCAGGTGATGCAGCAAGCCAGCCCCGGCGAACAGGGCAGTTACTTGAAACTCAAGGCCAAACTCCTGGCCAATCTATGGGCCATCTTCCGCTACAAGCCAGATGTCTATCGGGGGCGGATCGATCTTTTTATCACCGAAGAGTCGCTCAAGATCGACAACAACCCTCAGTTGGAGTGGCGTGATTTTGTCGAGAGCCGGACGGCCCACGTCCATCCGATTCCCGGCAATCACAGCGCCATCACCGGCACCGGGGATATCGAGATCGAGGAAAGCTACATGGAAGCTCTGGCCAAGAAACTAAAGCGCCGTATTGATGAAAACTTTTCTTGACTTTAATAAACCAGGGGAATCTGAGATAGAAAAATGGCCCACATCCTTTTCATCACCACGGGCGTGACCAGCTACTTAAATTCGAGCTACAAGATTGCCCACCAACTGAAAGCCAACGGGGATCGAGTCACCTTTATCAGCGGGATGGAGCGGGCCGAGTCGCAAGTGTTGGCTCAGGGGTTTGATTTCATCTTGCTGCGGGAGGAAGCTGAGGTCATCGAGCAGCAGGAAGCGCGGACTCAACAAATGCCCAAGAGTCGCCTTAAGCGTTATCTCAACCGGGCTGAACAAATCAATTTAGCCAAGCTGCGGTATGATTATGAATTGGAAAGCCGGGAGCTTGAGCAACGGATCGCTGAGTTACAGCCGGATCTGTTACTCATTGATGCGGAGTTGTCGGCCCCTATTATTCGGGCTATGGTCTTGGATATTCCGATCCTGCTCATCGAGTTTCACTGCTCGCCTCGGCGGGCGACAGGTGTGCCCATTCTCTACTCCAATCTCATCCCCACCGGAACTTTTTGGAATCAATGGGCTATGAGCGCGACCTGGCACTTTACCTACCTGAAACGACGGTTAAAATTTGGGTTGGCCCGCCTTTATTATGGAGGCGTCGATTGGATGTCTACCCTCCGGGCATTAGCTCGGCAGCGGGGGCTGGATTTTGAGGCGGAGTTTGATCTGAAGCAGTGGCACTTTATTACGCCTTATCGTCTCCGCACCTTGATTGCGGCAGCCTGGGAATTTGATTTCCCTCACGACTCCGAGTATCGTAATGATTATATCGGTCCCCTGGTTATGTTAAAGCGACAAGAAGCGGTCGATGAGCCGACCTATCAACAGTCGCTACAGTCAATCGCTGCCAAAAAGAGAGCGGACGTTAAGCGATCTTTGATCTTCTGCTCGATGGGGACGATTGACTCAAGCTATGACTATTTCCGGCGGGTGATTGAGGCCGTCGCCGGCAAACCCCACTGGGATTTGATCCTGGCCGTGGGCCACAAATTGCCGCTTGACCGTTTTGAGCCTTTACCGGCTAATGTGTATCTTTTTCAACAAGTGCCCCAACTTGATCTGTTATCACGAGCCGATGTGGTCCTCAACCACGGCGGCATTGGCACCATTAACGAAGCTATTTTTCTGGGGGTGCCGATGGTGGTCTACTCCGACGGATTTTTGGACCGCAATGGCTCTGCCGCCCGCGTCGCCTATCACGGGCTGGGGCTGCGCGGGGATTTTCACCGGGACAGAGCCGCCGATATTGCGAAGAACATCGAGCGGGTGCTAACCGACCCTACCTATAAAGCGAACGTAGAACGGATGCGGCAGATTTACCTGCGGTATCATCAGTCAGACCGAGTGGCCCAAGTGGTCCAGGAGACGCTTATGTTGAAAGAGAGGGAGTCGGTATGAAAGTAGTCGGCATTGGTCTCAACAAGACGGGAACCAAGTCCCTCAGAGGCTGTTTGCTTCATTGGGGATACAATCATTTTACCTTTGATTTAGACTCGTTTCACCAATATCAGCGCGGAGATTATGACGCCCTGTGGCAAACGATGCGTACCCACGATAGCTTTGAAGATTGGCCCTGGCCCTTGCTGTATCGGGAGATAGATGCCGAATTTCCCGGCACAAAATTCATCCTGACCGTTCGGAAAAATCCGAAAGTGTGGTTCGCCAGTTTATGCAAAATGGCCGTTCGCCTGGGACCCCTCACCGATTATGAGCAACATATCTATGGTTATGCCATGCCCCACGGCCACAAAGATGAGCATATCCAATTTTATGAGGCCCACAACCAGGCTGTCGAGGCGCATTTCAAAGATCGGCCCGAACAGTTGCTAAAAGTGTGTTGGGAGAATGGCGACGGCTGGCAAGAATTGGCCGACTTTTTGGGAAAACCGGTTCCTGACCAACCCTTTCCCCACATCAACAAAACTGTTTCGCTCATGTACAGCGGTAACAGCCACGTGATGGCTCAGTTACACCGCTTATCCTATGTCATATATCAAAAGGTAGGCAAAAAATTGCTGCCCCAACTTTTGATTGATCGCTTAAGAAATTCCTAGAGAAGAGAAGCCCCACAGA
>CAZWZZ010000358.1:0-6515 GCA_964638395.1 uncultured Caldilineaceae bacterium | reverse complement strand
TTGGTCACATCCCGCAACCGCACCATCCGGCTGGGGTCCGGGCCTTCGGCCAGGTCCAAAATATCGACCTGGAGCCAGAAAGCCTCGGTGGTACTGGTTTCGGGGCGGATCAGGTAGCGGGCTTTGGGGGACGGCTCCGGCCAATTTTGCCAGGCCGAGGCTGGATGGAGATCATAATGGTCCCAGACGATGGGTAGAAACGGGGCCTCGAGCGGTTTCTCATCCTGAGGTAGCTCCAGATAAAGCCGGGCCTGGGGATTGGCCTGGCGGATGGTGTCATCGGGATCGAGGACCAGATAGCCATCTTCGGACTGGGCCACCACCCAATCAAATTTGGTGCGCTCCGTCATCAGGCG
This sequence comes from uncultured Caldilineaceae bacterium, assembly GCA_964638395.1. GTDB lineage: Bacteria > Chloroflexota > Anaerolineae > 4572-78 > J111 > CAZWZZ01. The sequence goes on along the minus strand of CAZWZZ010000358.1, from coordinate 6,159 downwards.
ACGATAGCGGTTGAGGCGGGTGATCGTCTGGACGCGAGTCCGAATTTCGGCGTGGTTAAAGGGTTTACTGATGAAATCATCGGCCCCGGCGGCGATCCCTTCCAGCAGAGACTCCTCATCATCCAGAGCGGTAATCATCATAACCGGCACCTCGGCCAGTTGGGCATCAGCCCGCAGATGCCGACAGACCTCGAAGCCGTCCATCCCCGGCATCATCACATCCAAGAGGATCAGATCAGGCATCACGTGCCGGGCCTGGCGCAGGGCCGCCTCACCACTGTCGGCAAAGTAGAGCCAGTAGGCCGGGTTCCCGTCGGCCGTCAATAAATCCCCTAAAATTTTACGGCCACTGGCCTTGTCATCGACGATTAAAATCGTGCTACGTTCACTCATACGCTAAAGATAGTCATTTTTGTGATGCCGTCAACTTTGGCGTAGCGGTCGCTGCAACTGCCGCTCGATCAACAGGCCCAGCCGGTGCAGGCTAATCGGCTTGCTGAGATATTCATTGGCCCCGGCAGCCAGACAGCGCTCCCGGTCGCCGGGCATCGCCAGAGCGGTCAGAGCAATGATGGGCGTCTCGGCCAGCCTCGGATGGCGATCTGACCGCAACCGTTGGGTCGCTTCCAGGCCATTCATAACCGGCAGTTGCACATCCATCAGGATCAAATCGGGCCGCTCCACCTCGGCCATAGCGACAGCCTCGGCCCCATCGCGGGCCACGAAAACCCGGTAGCCCCGTTCCCGATGCAAATAATCGCGCAAAGTGATGATCGTGGTTTCGTTATCTTCGACCAGCAATATTTTGGTCGAGGCCGAGGTCGGGATCGGGTGGCCGGGGGCGAGTAGGGTAGCCTGGCGACTGTTGGGGGGTGGGGCTGTCTCCTCTCTCTGCCACGGCAGCGAAATGGTCAGCCGCGTGCCCTGGCCGACCTGGCTATCGAGGCTGATGCTGCCCTCGTGCAGTTCGGTCAGGCGGGCGGCCAGGGACAGGCCCAGGCCGGTTCCCTCATACTCCCGCGACAGGCTGCTGTCGATCTGGACAAAAGGTTCAAAGAGATGTTTCATATCCGCCTCGGCAATGCCGATTCCGGTATCCCAGATGGTAAAGCGGACGATCTCTTCTGGCTCATCCCCAGCTACCCGTAGCCCGACCTGACCACCGTCCGGGGTGAACTTGACGGCGTTATTGAGCAGGTTGACCAAAATCTGTTTCAACCGCCGCTCATCCGCCTCGATGATCTCGACCTTATCATCTATCTCTGTCAGGACCTTGACCCCCTTCTGCTGAGCCATCTGTTTGATAAAGCGGAGGCTGACCTGGCACACAGTCTCCACATCGACAGGCCCTCTGCGTAGTTCCAACTTGCCCGCCTCGATTTTTGACAGATCTAAAATGTCATTGATGAGATCGAGCAGGTGGCGGCCCCCCTCCTCGATATGATTGAGAGCCTGGCGTTGCTCCTCGTTCAGGGGACCGTACACATTGGTCCGCAGTAGCTCCGACATACTCAAGACGGCGGTCAGGGGTGTTCGCAATTCGTGGCTCATATTGGCCAAAAATTCATCCTTGAGCCGGGCCGCCCGGGCCAGCTCCGCATTGGCGATGCGCAATTCGGCGGTGCGCTCCTCGACGCGCCGGGTCAACGAGGCCCGCTCCTGGGCCAGCTCCTCGTTCGAGCGGCGTAGCTCCTCTACCAGCCGGGCCTCGTGCAGGGCGTGGGCGGCCATATTGCCGATGGTCACCAGCAGCGGCAGCAACTCGGCGCTAATATCATCCTGGCGACCGACCCACAGGATGCCGATTGAGCGGGCCTGGGCCATCAACGGCACCAGGGCAATGCCCTTGACCTGCCCCAATAAATTGGCCCACTGTAGATGGGGGTCGTTCTGCACATCGTTATTGACATACAGATGATCGGTGGCGAAAATATACTCATTCTCCTCATCGGTGGTGATATAGGCCCCCGATAGATTGGCCCAGACACCCCGGCCCGCCTCGATGATGAGTCTGGGGCGATTGGGGTAGTAGATGCCGAGGGCCGTGCCGGTCATCCCCAGCGAGGTCAGCGTATGATCCAGGACAACCGACATTATCTCGTCGCGGGTCGTTGCCGTGCGTAGCGCCGTGGCAATGGCCACGATGGTCTCTAGCTCCTGCTCCCGCTGCTTGCGGTCGGTAATATCCCCGACGAGGCCATAGATAATTTTACTGTCCCCCTCGGTTTCGACACGCCCGCTGTCCCGTACCCAAACGATGCGGCCATCGGCCCGAACCAGCCGGTACTCGACGTGGCTATCCTGACCGGCCACCAACTTTTCGGCCTGTTTGGCCGCCAAGGCTCGATCTTCGGGGTGAATCACGTCGGACGACCAGGAGCGCCAATCATCCTTGAACTTCTGCCAGGCATAGCCGGTCAACGCCTCGACGTTGGGCGAAATATACCGGTTGTGGTGTCGCCCCTCGGCAGTCACCTCCGTGACGTAGATATGGTCGCTGATCGAGGTCACGAATTGGCGAAACTGCTCCTGGCTCTGGCGGGCTTGTTCATACAGCCGGGCGTTCTCGATGAAGATCGTCACCGAGGCCGTCAGGGGTTCCAGCCGGGCCAGATGCCGTTCCGTAAAGCGGTCAACCTCGGTATCGACCACTTCCAACACGCCGATGACCCGCTGCTTGATCTTGAGGGGGATGCTCAGGATGGAGCGGATTTTATTCTCCTCGATCTGCTGGTTGATCCCCTCGAAATGGCGCTGATCGTGGAGGGTGTCGGGCACGATCACGCTCTGGCCGTGGCGAGCCACCCAGCCGGAGATGCCCTCGTCCGGGGCTAACCGCCAGCCGCGCACAACATCGCTTTTGATGCCGGTTGCCTGCCGGCAGACTAACTCCCGGCTCTGCGGATCAACCAGCCAGATCGAACAGGCGCTGACCGCCATCAAATTCCGCATCGCTTCCAGCACCGTCAACAACACCTGGTCTAAATCGAGCGTCGCGTTGAAGATTTGGCCCACCTGATTGAGCAAATCCAACTCGTGATGCGTCTCTTGAAGCTGGTCCCGGGTTTTTTGGTGGGCCACTCGCTCAGCGACTAACTCGGCTTTCAGGCGAGCGATCTGGATGGTATATTCGCTTGGGTTGAGCATGTTCGGGTCCGGTGACAAACAGCCCCCTTTATTCGATCATTTTCTCGATCATTTTCGCCCCGGCTGCGTCGGGGTTGAAGCCGCTGGGCCAGCGCGTGCTGCGATCATACTTGCTCTCTTCGAGCCTGGCCCCCCGCAGGCTGGCCCGGCTCAAATCGGCCTGACACAAATTGGCTTCGTGTAGCTCGGCCTCATTCAAAATGGCCGCTTTCAAATTAGCCCGCTCCAGGCGAGCGGCGGAGAGATTGGCCCGCTTCAGATAGGCGCTCTTGAGATTGGCCTGGCGCAGGTCGGCCCGGCTCAAATTGGTGAACTCCAGGCTGGCCCCTTCCAAGTTGGCCCCAAACAGGATCGCCTTTTCCAGATTGGCCGAGGTCAAGGTGGCGTTGATGAGAAAGGTTCCCCGCAGGTTAGCCTCTTCCAAATCGGCCCGTTCCAGATTGGCATCCGGCCATAACACCTCTTCCAGATTCGCCTGTTTGAGGATCGCCGCTTTGAGGGTGACACCGGTTAGATCGGCTCCGACAAGCCACAGCGGAGATTGAGTGAGATTGACAAGTAAGTAGAGTTGTTCTTGACTGATTTTTGCGTTCACGGTGACTCCTTTTGTTCATTGTAGCACAAATAGCGATACCTTGACAATCTATTTTTAGCGCGGAACTCCAGCAGGTCATTCTTCGCGCCGTTCCTCCGCTCAGCCCCGCTCTGATATACCCAATTGCCGGGGGCGGGGGCCTGTGCTAAGATGTTTCGATGTCTCAGCGAAATTTTAAGACCGCCAGAATCAGCCACTATTTACCGGCAGCCATCATTTTGCTCGGCCTGGCCCTCCGCCTGGTTCGCCTGGGCGCCGATAGCCTGTGGTATGATGAAACGGTCAGTGCCTTCCTGGCCGCGCAACCGGCCCTCGATCTGATCGCCCACACCGCCCGCGATATTCATCCGCCCGGTTACTACCTCCTCCTGCGGGGCTGGACGCTGTGGAGCGGCGACAGCGAATTTGCCCTGGCTTTTTTCTCCCTGAGCTTCGGCCTGCTCCTCATCCCCCTCACCTACCGCCTGGCCCGCGACCTGATCCGGCAGCGGACGGTGGCGCTGTGGGCGGCCCTGTTGGTGGCCCTCTCCCCCTACCACATCTGGTATTCGCAGGAGGTGCGGATGTACACCCTGGGCGCATGTTTGGGCCTGGCCGGGGTCTGGTCGCTGGTGTGGGCCTGGCGCACGGGACGGCTACTTTTTTGGGGGAGCTATGTTATTTTTGCGGCCATTGGTCTCTACACGCTCTACTACTTTGCCTTCCTGCTCATCAGCCTGACTCTCTTTTTTATGGCGTTGGCCCTGTGGCCGACGCCGGATTGGCGGCGCATCCGGGCGCTCTTGGTCGCCGACCTGACCATCCTGTTCCTCTACATGCCCTGGCTGTCCATTGCCTGGCGACAGGCCACCGCTCCCCCCGTCCCGCCCTGGCGCACCGCCCAGAGCCTCCCGGCCATTCTGCTCGAAAGCTGGTCGGTCCTCTCCTTCGGCCAATCCGTCCGCCCCGATCAGGTCTGGCCGCTACTCTTCCTGACGCTGGCGCTCTTTGTTTGGGGCCTGGTTTATCTCAAGGGGCACAGATTTTCACTTCCCCCCGCGCCGCTCCTCGGTGTCTACACCTTCGCTCCCCTGCTGCTCATCCTCCTTGTTTCGCTCATCACCCCCCTCTACCACGTCCGCTACCTGTTCACCTATGCCCCCCCCTTTTACATCCTCCTGGGAGCCGGGATCACCTGGCTGGCTGAACGCCGCGCTCGCGCTTTGGCCGTGATCGCCCTCATCCCTCTTTTGGGGGCGTCTCTCTTCTCCCTCTACCGCTTCCATACCGATCCCCGCTACCGGGCCGACGACTTTCGCGCCGCCGTCCATTTCATCGAGCAGCAATGGCGGCCCGGCGATGTCATTTTGACCAATGCCGGTTACACCTACACTGCCTTTGTCTACTACGCCGCTCACCTGGAGCCTGAGCGGGCCCGTCTGGTTCCCTACCCGCCTCCCCCCGCCGCCGGGCGGCCCCTGCTACTGCAAGCCGGTTCGGTCGATGGTTCGCCGACGTTGGGCTGGGGCGATCCCCGCTCCGATTTTTACCGGATGACCGCCGGGGAGACCGTCGCCGCTCTGGAACGGCTGGCCGATGATTACACCCGGCTATGGCTGCTGCGGGTGTATGACACCGTGACCGATCCTGACGGTCTCATTCGGGCCTGGTTGGCCGAGCATACGACGCCGTTGGAGGATCGCGGCTTTGCCGGGGAGAGCTATCTGCGGGTGCAGGGCTTTCTGCTCAACAAGCCGCCTACGTTAGGCGGGGAGACGGTCTATTTTGAGGATGGGATGGCTCTGGCCGGCTGGAATATGCCCGACCGGCCCTGGCAGCCGGGCCAGACTATTCCGCTTGATCTGGGCTGGTTCACTACCGCCCCGCCCGCCGTCGATTACAAAATGTCCCTCAAGCTGTGGTCGGAAACGGGCCAGTTGGCCGCGCAAGGCCAGGATACCTGGCCCGTCAGCAGCCTGTACCGGGCCACCGCCTGGCCCACCTCCCGGATCATCTACCAACCCGCCACGCTAACCCTGCCCGCCGACCTGCCTGCCGGACAGTATTGGCTCAACGTCGAGCTGTACCACCCCGCCAGCGGCCAACCGCTGCCCCGCCGGGATGGCCGTGACCCGGTGGTCACGCTGGGGCCAGCAGTCGTTGAGTGAGATTAGACCTAATTTTAAGCCTGTTAACCCCCATTTCAACCCAAATACAAACCCAATACAAACGAAATGATGGTATACTATCTGTGAACAACCGAACGAAATCAGTGGTGTGTCGAATTAGGTTGTTCCCCCTCCAGATGGCTCCCGTTTCGGCGGGAGCCATCATTTTTATGTAAGAATGATCTGTTCAAACAGTCAGCGCCACCCCCGGGTGTGTCCCAGAATTTAGGCGAGATTTCAAGTCCAGCATCCCTTCGACAAGCTCAGGAC
>CAZWZZ010000357.1:0-6525 GCA_964638395.1 uncultured Caldilineaceae bacterium | reverse complement strand
CATCAATGGCAACTGTGGTCATTATGCCCCGCCAGGGGAACTCGGTAGAAAGCTGCCTGATTACGGCCTGGAAAAAAGAGAAGGGGCAGGCCGTGGCAGCCGGTGAAATCATTTGTGAAATCGAAACGGACAAAGCGACGATGGAGGTCGAAGCGCCGGCCTCCGGGACCGTGCTGGATTTATTTTTTGGCGAGGGGGAGGAGGTGCCGGTTTTGACCAACATCGCCGTTATCGGCGAGCCGGGTGAGGATGTGGCCGACTTTCGGCCCAATGGCACGTCCACCCAGGAGCCGGAAGCGGAGTCGCCGTTCGCCCCGGTCCCATCCGCCGGGAACGGCCAGCCGCCCCAACCGGCGACAGCCTCCGGCCCGCCATCCGCCGCTCCCTCTGACACCAAAACCAGGGTCAAAATCTCGCCCCGGGCCAGACGGCTGGCCGATACCGAAGGGGTCAACCTGGCCGAGGTGCAGGGTAGCGGTCCCGGCGGACGGGTGATGGAGCGGGATGTCCGGGCGCTGTTGGAGGCCGACGACGTTCGCCCGATGCGGAGCCGGGATGGGGTGGCCGCCGCGCCGCCGTCCGGTCCGACCGACGAGGTCGAGGTCATCCCGGTCAAGGGCGTCCGTAAGGTCATCGCCGAGCGGATGTTGGCCTCGCTGCAAAGGACGGCCCAACTGACGCTGAACGCCGCCGCCGATGCCCGCAGTTTGACGGCCTATCGCCAACGGCTCAAGCAGAGCGGCGAGGATTTGGGTCTCCAGCGGGTGACGATCAACGATTTGCTGCTGTTCGCAGTGGCCCGGACGTTACCGCAACATCCGGCTTTGAACGCCCTGTTCAGCGACGATGCCATCTCCCAATACCAAAACGTCCATCTGGGTCTGGCCGTCGATACGCCGAAGGGGTTGATGGTTCCGGTCATCCGTAACGCCAACAGTTTGAGCCTGAAACAAATCGCCACGGAGAGTAAACGGCTGGCGACGGCTTGCCAGGATGGTTCCATCACCGCCGATGAGTTGCAGGGGGGAACCTTCACCGTGACCAACCTGGGCAGCCTGGGCGTCGAGAGCTTCACCCCGGTGCTGAACCCGCCCCAGGTGGCCATTCTGGGCGTAGGAACCATCAATTTGCAAGCTATCCAGGGGGAAACCGGCGTCGAGTTCATCCCCCATCTGGGGCTGTCCCTGACCATCAATCATCAGGTGGTGGATGGCGCGCCGGGCGGTCGCTTTTTGCAGGCGTTGTGCCACGGGCTGGCCGAGTTTGAGGTGTTGTTGGCAATATAGAATTGTTAGTTGTTCGTTGTCAGTGGTCAGTTGTCAAGATATAACAATAAATTTCTTCCTTGCCAGTTGGTCCGCGAACAGCAAGTCCCAGTAGTTCCAAATTCTTGCGCTCCAAGCCGGTTTGTAACCGGCGTCGGAGGTTGCAAACCTCCTCCGAGCATAAAATTTGGATGTACTGAGTCCGTGACTTGCGTTTGGTCCAGCAGCCCGCCAAGTCACGGACTTGGCCAGTACACGACGGCAGGACTGCGTGCAGAGCTACCCGACTGACCCCTGACAATTATCCACTGACTACTGACCACTGACCACTGACAATTGATTACCGATAACTTTATCTTAAGGGAGTAAATCGTGACGAAACTAATCAAAATCGACCCGACGGAAGCGCGGCAGGCTTCCTTTATCGAAGGGCCTCGTATCCCGGTCAACGCCTATGTGCCCGACCCGCAGCGGGAGGCACAGCGTTACGGCTCGGAAGCCCTGGTGCGGATGTATCGGGATATGGTCTATATTCGGGAGTTCGAGACAGCGCTGGACCGGCTCAAGAAAGAGGGGGCCTACCAGGGCCTCGAGTACAACCATCGTGGCCCGGCCCACCTGTCGATTGGTCAGGAGTCGGTCGCCGTGGGCCAGGCTTTCCACCTGACGCCGGATGATTTCATCTTCGGCTCCCATCGCAGCCACGGCGAGATTTTGGCCAAGAGCTTTTCGGCCATCGCCACGTTGAGCGAGGCCAGCCTGACCGAGACGATGGAGCGCTACCTGGAGGGCGCACCGCTGCGGGTGGTGGAGACGTTTGGGGCGGACGAGGTCAAGGCATTGGCCCTCGATTATGTCCTGTACAGCACAATGGCTGAAATATTTGGTCGGGAGACCGGCTTTAACAAAGGTATGGGCGGGTCGATGCACGCCTTTTTTGCCCCGTTTGGGGTGATGCCCAACAACGCCATCGTCGGCGGCTCGGCGGACATCGCCACCGGCGCGGCCCTGTTCAAGCGGGTCAACCGCCGCCCCGGCATCGTCATCGCCAACATCGGCGACGCGTCGACCGGCTGTGGCCCGGTCTGGGAGGCGCTGATGTTCGCGGCAATGGATCAATACCGGACGCTGTGGCCGGAGGAGATTGGCGGCAATCCGCCGATACTGTTCAACTTCAACAATAATTTCTACGGCATGGGCGGCCAGCCGCAGGGGGAAACGATGGGCTTTGGTATGCTGGCCCGCATCGGCCTGGGCGTCAACCCGGAGGGGATGCACGCCGAGCGGGTCGATGGTCTGAACCCGCTGGCCGTGGCCGACTCTATCGAGCGGAAGCGGAAAATCCTGGAGGCGGGGCGCGGCCCGGTCTTGCTGGACACCATCACCTATCGCTTCTCCGGCCATTCGCCGTCGGATGCCTCGGCCTATCGGGATCGGGATGAGGTGGACGAGTGGAGCCAGCATGATGCGCTGGTCACTTTCAAGCAGTATCTCAAGGAGAATGGTCACGCCACGGCTCAGGATTTGGCGGCCATCGAGGCGGAGGCGGTGGAGCGGCTGGTCAAGGTGTTGGAGGCGGCCAGTTCGTTGGCGCTATCTCCCCGCGTCGATGTGACGAGCGACACCATCGGCCGGATGATGTTTTCCAACCAGGTCAAGGCACGCATGGCCGAGGGGGAGCCGGAGGTGTTGCAGTCGAAGGAGAAGAGCCGCCTGAATGTGACCTTTGCCAAGAATCGCTTTGGCCTGGATGAGAACGGCAAGCCGTTGGCCAAGCTGCGGACGTTGACCTATGCCGAGGCGTTGTATGAGGCGATGATGCACCGTTTTTATGAGGACCCGACGATGGTTGCTTATGGCGAGGAGAACCGGGATTGGGGCGGCGCGTTTGGCGTCTACCGGGGGCTGACCGAGGCCCTGCCTTACCATCGTCTGTTCAATGCGCCCATCTCCGAGGGGGCCATTGTCGGCACGGCGGTCGGCTATGCCCTGAGCGGGGGGCGGGTGGTGGCCGAGTTGATGTATTGCGACTTTATGGGCCGGGCCGGGGATGAGATTTTTAACCAAATGGCCAAGTGGCAGGCGATGTCGGCCAACGTCTTGCAGATGCCGCTGGTGTTGCGGGTGTCGGTCGGCTCGAAGTATGGGGCCCAACATTCGCAGGATTGGACGTCGCTGGTGGCCCACATTCCGGGCTTGCAGGTGATGTTCCCGGCCACGCCGTATGATGCCAAAGGGATGCTCAACCTGGCCCTGCGTGGCACCGACCCGGTCGTTTTCTTCGAGAGCCAGCGGTTGTATGCCGAGACGGAGGTTCTGGTCAAGGCGGGCGTGCCGGTCGATTATTACGAAGTGCCGCTGGGGGAGCCGGTCATCCGCCGCAGCGGGCAGGATGTGACCCTGGTCACCATCGGGGCCACGCTCTACCGCGCTCTGGACGCCGCCGACGAGTTGGCCGAGCGGTATGGCCTGAGCTGCGAGGTGATCGACGCCCGCTTTATCAATCCGCTCGATTACGAGCCGATCCTCGAGTCGGTGCGGAAGACGGGCAAGGTGGTTCTGGCCTCCGATGCCTGCGAGCGCGGCTCCTTCCTGCATACGATGGCCTCCAACATTAGCCAGGCCGCTTTCGATTATCTGGATGGGCCGGTGGCCGTGGTCGGGGCGCGGAACTGGATCACCCCCCCGGCGGAGTTGGAGGATGCCTTCTTCCCGCAGAAGGAATGGATTATCGACACGCTCCACGAGCGGATTTTGCCCTTGCCGAACCATCAGGTCAGCACGCTCCAGGCCACCGGCGAGATTGTGCGGCGGAACCGGTTGGGGGTTTGAGGGGGGGCGTGAAACGCAAAACGTAAAACGTAAGGAGCGTTATCGCTAAATTTTTACGTTTTACGCCATACGTTTTACGCTGAGAAATGTTTTCTGTTGGCTCGACCGGGCGGTGTGGCCGGGTCGGGCTTTTTTTTGTGGTGGGGATACAGCATTTTCGTATTGACATTGCATATACGCTGGGTTACAATATGGTTCAATGAATGTTAGATACACACTCCACGGCATCATATTTGAGTGGGACAGCAAAAAAGCATCCACCAATCTCCAGGATCACAACATCTCGTTTGAAACTGCCAGCGAGGTGTTTCACGATCCATTTGTGCAGGTGGTAGATGAAGAAATTGTTGATGATGAAGAGCGGGAGGCTGTTATCGGTATGACCGTGGATTGGCGGATGTTGTATGTCGTTTATGTGATACGTGAAGAGGTGGTCCGAATCATTTCGGCCCGCTTCGTAACTAAAGCAGAGAGAAAAAGCTATGAAGATCAATAAGCTAAAAACGCGATTACGAAAAGATCGTCCGATGACGATGATAAGTTTGCGTATTCCCGAAGATGTGGTCGAAGACCTGAAACGAATGGCGCCGAGGTTAGGGTTTTCAGGGTATCAGCCGTTGATTCGAGCCTACATCGGCCAGGGGTTACGGGTCGATATGGCTCGATTCGAGGAGAATGAAGAGGTAGCCCAATTGATAGAGAGTTTGAAAAAGCACGGCGTGCAGGAAGACGTTATTGCCTCTGCAATGGCCGAGGTGCAGCAAACCGCATAAAGGGGATAGATTGAATAGTGGCTCGACCGAGCGGTGTGGCCGGGTCGGGCTTTTTTTTGTGGTGGGGCGGGGGGTGGCTTTTTGGGTGGGGTTTTGGTAAGATAAGAGTCATAGTTCGGTGGGTAAGTTGTTAGCTGCTATTGAAAGGCAAAGGAGGTTTCTATGGCGATAGTTCCGACGGGTCGTTGGTGTTTAGTGACTGGTCCAGAATTTTACACTGCTTTACCAGAAGAACTCAAACGAAATAACGGACTTGTGACCTGGAGTGCTCCGAGCCAGCTTTCCGTGGGTGATATTGCGATATTGTATGAGAAATCGCCAAGCAAACAATTTAAATGGTTATTTCGAGCAAGTTCTGATGCGATTCCAGAGCCATATTGGGGTCATATGGGCTGGTTTGAAGGCATCGAACTCGAAAAAGGGATTAGTTTCAGGGACGTGGCTGCCGATCCAATAATCACCGCTAACTGGCCGATGATACGAGCCCGTTTAGTTGGCTCGAATCATGTGGTACCAGAAATAGCCTGGGAACGGCTCATCAAGTTGATTGATGAACCTAATCCGGTCATATCTTCTGTTGTTCAATCTTGGCATAAGTTAGCTCCTACGCCCATCTATCGAGCTTTGGCGGACTTCATTCCGGCAGATGACTATGGTTTTACGCCACTGTTCCAGCTTGAGCGATTAATGGAAGATTTTGTTTTGGAGTGGTTTACCAGTAACAACATTGCACGTCTACCGCTACCTGATGATGGTCTAAAAATCAAAGGTCGTCAAGATCACATTAGTTCTGGGATGCGGACCGATTTAATTTTGGTTGATCAACGTGAGTCAAAAAAACAACTTATGCTCCTTGAGTTAAAATTATGGGTGCGGAGTAACGCAAATCTATCGCAGGTTCAAAGCTATGGTCAGATGTTGCAAGAACAGTATCCGCAATGGAGAGTTTCTTGCAATCTTGTCGCTCAAGGATATTCTGATTCGACTCTGGGACGGGCAAAAGAAAGTGATGTTACTTGCTGGAAAGTTGTTGAGGATGGATTTGGCAACTGTAACATCAGCGTTTTATAGCTCGGCAGAGCGAACCGGAACGCCCCCTACAGATGTCGAAGGAAATTTAGGCCCAATTGAGTAAAAGAAACTCGCCTGACTCAATAAGTGTTTGCTTCACAAAACCCCCACCCCGCCCCACCCTTGACCCGGCGCAGCCTCGCGGCAGGGTGGCGCTTTGGGGATGGGGCGGCGGAGGGCTGTCCTACGCTAGGGTGTATTTCACTTTTGGGGCGAATTATAGCCCTCCACGATTTAACCGCCCCGATGGAAGGTTGGAAGGCTGGAAGATTGGTCACACGCTTGATAACCAACCTTCCAAATCTTCCACACTTCCAAATGGTCTAAAATCTGTCCCAAAACTGAAATGCTCCCCCTACGCTATTGTCGCTTGAAAGAAACTTGGTATAATATCGAGCCTACATCACTGTGAGCCAACTGAGTATTTCTCATGCCACGAAGCAGAATCGAACGAATCCGAGAGAAGATTCGCCTCCGGCAATATGATATGTCAGGCTACGCAATGGAAGAAATGGCCGAAGATGATTTAGATTAGGAGTTACGCAGTTGAGCGACAAACGCATCCTGAGTAGGCGGTAGCCGTA
>CAZWZZ010000356.1:0-6547 GCA_964638395.1 uncultured Caldilineaceae bacterium | reverse complement strand
GGGAGGGAAGATAGGTTGGCTAACTATTATTCTGCTTCAACCCGGCCTGGTAAACCTTCTCCAACTGCGGCACTAACACATCCCAGCCATACGCCGCGTGAGCGAAGGCTGTCGCGGCTGTCCCTAATTCTCTACGTCGGGCCGGATTTTCCAGCAAATCGACCACCTCGCGGGCAAACGCTGCCGGTTCATCGGCCAGGATAATTTCTTCCCGGTCACCGATGGGAAACCCTTCTGCCCCGACCGTCGTTGAAACGATGGCCTTGCCCATCGCCATCGCTTCCAATAACTTCAATCGAGTGCCGCCCCCCATCCGCAGCGGCGCGACATAAACCGTAGTTCCGGCAATGTAAGGCCGCACATCATCCACATAACCGGTGATCGTCACCCCCGGTGCGTCCCGTAAAACATCCAGCCGAGCGTGGGGCCGTTGCCCCACAACGGCAAATGTCGTGCCGGGACGAGCCTCCCGGACCAACGGCAACACCTGCTGCCCAAACCATAAAACAGCATCGACATTGGGCCGAAAATCCATCTTGCCCGTGAATAACAAATCGTGGTAAATAGGTTTTCCTCTGAAATGACCATAGGCCGCTAAATCGACGCCGTTAGGGATGACGGTAATCGGCGCATCGAAGACCAGGTCCCGGAGCGCAACTTTATCCTGAGCCGACATCGCAATGGTGTGGGCGGCTCGCCTCAACAGGTCAGCTTCTTGGTGGCGCAGCCGTTGCCACTGTATCCAACTGTACAAGGCGGTTGCCCAGCGGGACGGCTTCTTGAGGTCGGTCAAACAGGCCCGTTTTTGTAAGATCCATTCGGCATTGTGAGCATCATACACAATGAGCGCCTCCGGCTGATGAGCCTCGATGGTTGGCAGATAGGGCGTCATCTCGAAGCCTTCGATTTCAACAACGTCAAAGGTCTCCTGCTGTAGCCGTTGGATCAATCGTTTGTTAAGAGCCGGCGACCATAAACGCCAGCTCATATCAGGCCGGTTGCTTAATAACAATTGACGCAGCCTTAAACCGGAGTTGCGCCGGGGAACCGGAATGGCCTCGACCCATTCGCACAGGTCGGATAAGGGGCCGGAATCATCTGGATTTTGGTCAGGGTCTAAAAACGTGAGAACACAAACTCGGTGACGTTTCGATAACTCTTTAATAAGGTTAAAGTTACGAAGTGTTGTGCCTTGATGCGGAGGATAGGGACGCTGGGGAGTTAACAACAGAATACGCATGACATCGCCCAATCTGATTAATGACTCATTCTTGACCTACCTTGTGATAAACTTCGAGTGTTTTCTGGGCCGCTTCTTCCCAGGAGAATTTTTTGGACCGTTTCAGACCCCGTTCGACCAGGTCTTGCCGCAACTCCTTCTCCGTGAGAACACGCCACATGGCCACCGTCAGACCGTCGATGTCGTGAGGATTTATCATCAAGGCAGCATCGCCAACAACTTCCGGTAAAGCCGCTGTATTCGAGACGATGACCGGTGTGCCGCAGGTCATCGCTTCCAGCGGGGTTAGCCCAAACCCTTCGTAAAATGAGGGATGTACAAACAATTGGGCCGCATTATAGATATACACCAAATCTTCTGAAGGCACACGCCCCAAAAAAGCCACGTGTTCCTTGAGGTCGAGCTTATCGACCGTCTCATACACCTCTTCCCATAACCAACCGTTGCGACCGGCAAGAACAAGAATTTCTTCCCGTTTATAATCATCTCGCAGACGACGGTAGGCTTGTAGCAACCCGGGCAGATTTTTGCGCGGCTCGATTGTGCTTACAAAAAGGATGTAATCCTTGTCGAGCTTATATTTTTCCCTGGCCATCCGCCGCGCTTCCTCGGCCGGCATCACCTCATAAATCGGGTTAGCCGCTTCGTGAATGACGGTAATCTTCTTTTCCGGCACACCCAACATTTTAATACTGTCTTGCTTTGTGGCTTCGGAAACGGCAATAATATGATTCGTTTTCCGCCAGGCCTGGTCGATTTGACCGTAATATCGGGCGCTTTCTTTGGTTAGAAAGTGGGGATAGAGCAAAAAAGCCAGGTCGTGAATGGTGATGACCGATTTACAGTTACGACGGAAGGGTGGAATAAAATCGGGACTGTGTAACAAATCCAGCCCCAACTGCGATACCTCAAAACTTAAAGCCAACTGCTCAAACCGATTGTGGCTTGGCGTCCACAGTGACCGGCGCTCAAAACCGTTTGAATTGATAATTGGCGTTTTATCTTTGCGACTTTGCAAAACAACAAACCTATCATCTTTGGGTTCGAGGTTGGCGAGCGCTTCGATCAACTGAATGATATACTCGCCGATACCTCCTCGATTGTAGAACACTAAACGCGCGTCAATCCCAATGCGCATGAAACATATTACCTTTCCCTGATCACAAAGATGCCACCGATACCCGGATAGGAGATTTTGTAGACAGAAAAGCCCCCGCTTGGCTTGACCAAAAGGGGGCATCCTCGACCCGACAAAGTGTATCTCGTAATATACCATCAAATAGGAGCAAGGTCAAAACGACCAACCTTGCTCTGGGATTTCGCCGTTGCTTGCCTGGTCGAGTGACCCGACTCAAAACTGGCTAATCGTCCAGGCAAAAACCTCCCCTTCTGTCCGGTGTGTTAGGAATGGGGTTGGGTTTATAATAAAAGTAAACGCAGTTGGTCAAAAAGCGATTCCTGCTAATACGCATAAGGAGTAGAGCATGAAAGTTGCTATTGCTATGTCGGGGGAAACGTTAGATGCCCCGTGCGCCTCCCGGTTTGGGCGGGCGATGAATTTTGTCATTGTCGATACCGACACCGGTGAATGGGCCGCCTATCCCAATCCGGGCGCAAGAGCCAGCAGTGGCGCCGGGACGCAGGCGGCCCAGTTTGTGGCCGATCTTGGAGCCAGGGCCGTCATCAGCAATAATTTCGGCCCGCATGCAACCGAGAGTCTGACCTCGGCCGGCATTCGTATGTTTCTGGCCGGTTGTACGGGGCACGACGTGCTGGAGCGTTATCGACACGATCACTTAAAGCAGACACTCGCCTTCCCCACAGGCACATCGTTGCTTGAGGAGATACCCTGTTCCTCGGCCTGGGAAGGCTTTTAAGTCGAAGGAGACTAACAATGAAAGCTGTCGTTGGATTGTTCAATTCTGAAGAGGAGGCCCAGCAAGCAGTCGCTGCCTTAAAAAACAGACATCTGGGCGAAGGCCAGGTTAAAATCTGTACTTGTAAGAATGAGTTGTGCAAGCTGTTAGATCAGTATGGGCAAGGCCATCTGGTGGGTCTGTCGGCCTGGTTCGGGGCGCTCCTGGGACTTGTTCTTTTTGGGACATTGGGGTTCTTCGCCGGATTTGTTGGCTGCCGGTTGGTTGGGTATAGCGCCTCCTTTTTGTGTTCGGTTATAGGCGTTCACATCTTGGTTGGATCGGTCTTCGGGGCGATTCTGGGGTTTATGTTCGGTAGAGATCGTTGGAGCGGGGAGTTGGGTCTCTATCGTCAAGCCGTGCAGGCCGGCAAGCAGGTGGTTATCGCGCAGGTGGCAGATGACCATATGGCCACGAAAACCAAAGAGCTTTTAGAGCTAAAAGGGGCCGACGGCATCGAGACCCTTGAGGGTTTGCCCGACAAGGATTTGGACACGCTCGCCCGCGAGAGCCAGCAAGCCGCCCAGACGACAGTCCACGTCTAGGGCTGAAGCAAAAAACGGACATAAAAATTAAATAGAGCGTTACTTTTAACCAAAGGAGAAAAATCGTGAAAACCCAATATGCATCGATTTACAAAGATCACCGCCAGGCGCGGCAGGAACACAACCCCTGGTTCTGTGCGATTGAACGATTGCGGATCAAAAATAACAAAACATTAGCCATACTCGCCCAAATAGAAGGGCTGACTCGTCGGTATGACGCCGAACTTCAAACGCGGATGGCCGGTATCAGCGCCCACGAGTTGGAAATTCAACTCGATGAGTTAATTACGACTCAGCGAGAGCATATCCCAGATGAAGATATGTTTGAGCGGTTGACCGCAGTGCATGAACAAATTGAGGAGGAACTGGGTGATTTCCAAGAGGAAGCCAGACATTACCGGGCGTTGCGGGCTGACTATGCCGACCAAGTGAGGCCACTCCTGGAGGCGTTGAACAAGTTGATTTGAGACCCTGCGAATCCCATACGTCCCGTTGAGTATCCCGAAAGAGATTGGATAATGAAAGTAGTGATTGCAGCACAAGGAACATCCCTTGATAGCCCGGTGGCAAAACGGTTCGGACACGCGCCCTATTACTTGCAAGTCGATTTAGACAGTGAGCAAGTGCAAGCGATTGACAACACCGAAAATCACGATGAGACACACGCCATTATTCCCGCAATGGCCCAGGCGGGTATCCAGGTCTTCATTACCGGAAATATTGGTCCACACGCTTTTAGATTGATCGACACATTGGGTCAAAAGGTTGCGCTTGCTCGTAACGTGACAGCGCGAGCGGCATTGGAAAAATTACAGCGAGGTGACCTCAAAATTCTAACCGGCCCAACGCTCAAACGGAGTGTTCACGATCATTCCCATCATCAAGAATAAGTAGATCACACGGGGAGAGCTGTTTTCTGTTCGCGCAAAATCATGGTCGTCGATAGAATAACTCTTTTCTAATTCTACCCTTCGTTAATGCGCCTTCCGCTCCTGCCAAAACTTGGAAATAAGCCCCACAATCAACAGGGTCATCATCAACGTCATCAAGCCCGTCGAAATGCCGGATTGTCGCTTGAGCCGCCCGATGTGCCGCTCGGCGTTGGATTTGAGGATGGGGTCGATGAAGCGGTCGTGGGTCAGTTCATACCAGACGCCGCCGGCCCGCATCTCGCTCCGTAGCAGGAAATGTTTGACCAGCAACTCGGCCGCTTCGTTGGTCAGCCGGCCGCTGTGGGTTGGGCCGCGATAGACTGTGCCTCGCGTGCCGGTCTCGGTAATCAACTCCTCCTGAAACCATTGCCGCAGTGATAGCTCCGTTTCCGAGGTGGCCCGGGCCACCTGGCGCAAGCCGTTTTCATAAAATTGGATCAAACAGTGGTCGATATAATCGAGGGGCAAATCAGCCTGGCTGATGGGGCCGGAGGGCTGCGAACCGAGGCTCTCCCACAGTTGGTAGCAGACCACCTGCAACTGCACCGGCTCGATAAATTGCCCCAATTGGGGAGTGGTCCGGCCATGCACTCGAATCTGGCGCAGATTGTCGGCCAGGGTTTCGGCCACGCCCGGCTCAAAGGGACGACCCTGCTGGGCGGCCGGCTTCTTGATGGCCTGGAGCGCCCGCTCATAATCGAGGCGCTCCATATGGAAGCGGGCCCGCACCCCCTCCGTCAACAGCGGCGCGTAAGGATCGAGAGTAGCCACATAATCTTCGCGCATAATGAGCAGAACCCACAGCAGGGGGTCCTCCTCCATCGCTGCGTTTAGTTGGCGGAAAAAGGCATCCCGCTCCGGCCAGCGGGCCGGGTGGGCCGTAAAAATCTCCTCGAACTGGTCGATAATCAGGACGTAGGGCATCTCCTGGTACGTATCATCCGTCGGGGGGCGACCCTGTGGCCCAGCGGCGCAGTAGTAGCGCTGCCCATCGGGGCTGGTCAGCCGGGCCAGAAACTCCGAGAGGGACATCCGGGCAAAACGGTCGAGGTGGTCGGTGTCGTGTTGCAGGCTGAGGAGGAGGTTGAAGATGAAGATGTTCTCCACCCGCTCGATCTCCGGCGGCGGACCACCACTGACCCGGCCCGGCGGTGAGACGGCAAAGCCGGCCTGCTCCAACTGCGGAACCAGCCGGGCGTTGATGAGCGAACTTTTACCCGCCCCGGATTGGGCATAAAACAGCACCAGCCGCTCGGAGATGACCAGCGACAGCAGGTCGCGGGCCTCCCGCTCCCGGCCAAAAAAACGCTCTCCGTCATACCGGGTAAACGTGCGCGGGCCAACGTATGGATTGTGGCTCAACGAACTCATCCCTTTCCCCCTCTATGAAAGTTGGTTGCCATCCTTATATAACTAGGACTGACGCAGTTGGCTCGGAGGCGGTTTGCAACCGCCGTATTCGAGGGTTAGTGCGAAGCCTCCCTGCGGGACAAACCCTCTCAGAGCGTCAACTGCGTAACTTCTAACAACAACGAATCAATAGGATTGACCGAATTGTATGTGGTTCTGGAGACAGGTTTGGTTAATCCCAAAATTCGTTGTTATATTGTAACTATTCAGCAGCCTCCCCAAACGATCATTTTTCGCGGGGATTTGGGGATTAGGGGATAAATTTTTAGATAAAATCTCCTAATCTCCTAATCCCCGCTATGAAATCGCTGTTTTTAAGGCAACGGCTGAATAGATACGTTATATTTTGGTCAGCAACAGACTACGGGAAGACCATCCGAAACCAGGCGTCTGCGTAAATCCCAACCTACTACCGGCCCCGGCGATAGGTGTTGTCATCCCCAAACAGGACATAGACCAGGTTATCACTATCTCTAATGATATAACCCCGCTCAAATTCCTGAA
>CAZWZZ010000355.1:0-6560 GCA_964638395.1 uncultured Caldilineaceae bacterium | reverse complement strand
GAATACCTCTACTTCTCTCGAATTCCAAAAAGTATCATCATCAATTTGTGAAACATCAAATACGCATTACGTTTTACGTTGTTGTCATCACGCCCCCACCACAAACGCAATCGCGTGCGCCTTCGTATGGGACAGGCTAACCAAAAAATAGGTGATGCCCAATTGGGCCGCTACAGCAGCCGCCGTGCCGTGGAGTTGCAACCGGGGCCGACCGTTGGCCTCGTTGACCACCTCAATCTCTTGCCAGCCGATATCGCCGATGCCGGTTCCCAGGGCTTTGGCCGTGGCCTCTTTCGCCGCCCAGCGAGCGGCCAGCGATTCGACCCGCCCGTTGCAGTAGGCCAACTCTTGCGGCGTGTAGACCCGCGTCAAATAACGCTCCCCGAAGCGGTCGATGCTCCGGGCCACCCGCTCCGTTTCGATCATATCAACGCCAATGGCTTTCATTCGCTGTTATTTCCTCAGACAATTCCAAGCGTTCAATCCGTCAAATTGGAGCCGCCTAAAACGTAAAACGGGAAACGTAAAGCCTGCTTATCGGATAAAAACGTTACGTTCTACGTTTTATGTTTTATGTTTTACCCATTTTGGACGGTTATTTTTTGGGAGGCGTCTAACCCCGTTACCAAATAAGCCTCCAGGTCGGCCTCCGTATCGGGATGCTTGGAGCGGATGAGGGTGGGCACGGCCTCCACCAGATCGCCGACCCGCTCGTGGACGGCCTGGCTAATAACCACCTCGCCCGGCCCGGCCCCGTTGCAGTAGCGGGTCACCCGGTTGACCGCGTCGCCGATCACCGTATATTCCATGCGTTCTTCGGAACCAATAAAGCCGTGCAGCACCGCCCCGGTATGGATACCGATGCCCACGTCGCACACGGCCAATCCCCGCGCCGCCCGCTCCCGACCCACCTGCCGGATGGCGGCTTGCATCTCCAGGGCGGCCCTGACCGCGTTTTCCCACTGCTGTTCATCCGACTCCGGGCTACCGAAGACGGCCAAAATGCCATCCCCCACAAATTTATCGACGGTACCCTTATATTTGAAGATGATCGGCAAACAGACGCCGAACAGTTCATTGAGCATAGCCACCACCTCGCTTGGCTCCATATCCTGGGTCAGGGCGGTGAAGCCCCGGATGTCCGAGTTGAGGATGGTCACCGGCTCGGCCCGCTCGCCGCCGAGGTGGAGGTGGGGCCGGTTCCGGAGCAACTGTTGCAGCCGGTCGGCCACCTGGGGGGAAAATTGGCGCAGCAAGTTGGAGCGCACGATTTCCTCGTGGCGGAGTTCCTGCTGCAAAGCGTGGTTCTTGATAAACATGGCCACCTGTTGGGCCATCGCCATCAATAGCCGCAGATCCTCATCATTAAAGGCTTTGCGGAGTTTAACATTATCGACAAATACGACACCTAGCACCTCCCCCTTCCAGATGAGCGGAGCATACATCGCCGCCTGCGTACCGTGGAGGATGACGCTATCGTACAGATCGTCGGTCACACCGCCGGAGCCGTACCGCCAGGTGAAGGCTTCCTGCCGTTCGATGGCCCGTTTAGCCAGGTTCATACTGATCGGCGGCTGGAGATCTTCGGGCGTGTGCGCTCTGGGGAGCAGATCATCACCCACCTGCAAAATGAGAACCCCCCGCTGAGCGTCAGGAATAGTCTGGCACAAATGGTGGATGACCGTTTTGAACAACCGCTCCATCGACTCCGCCGTGCCGAAAAGCTCGCCCATCTCATAAAAGGCGGCGAGCCGCTGCCGGGCTGCATCCAGGGCTTCGGCTGTGTCCGATTTTTGGGTTAGCAACAGGTCAAGCGTGGAGACTGTGGCGCTGATACTATCGGTCAGGATGCCTTCCGTCGGCACGAAAATTTTGAGGCTGGTCAGCCCCAACCGCAATTCATCCCCGGACGACAGCCGCGTTTTCAGCGAAATCTGCTGCCCATTGACCCACGTCCCCGACTTACTCTCCAGATCTTCGATCCAATAGGCTTCATTCTCGTAAGTCAGGCGAGCGTGATTCCGTGAGACGGAGTTGTCGGGGGATAAATCGAGATCAACCGGCTGGCCCGGCGCAGCCCGACCGATGAGGAGGCTGTTCTCTTTGGAAACAAACCGTTTTTTAGGGGATGATGCGTAGGTGTAATTGATAACGATCATAACGACCTCTCCCGTGCCCAACGGGGGTGACTGACGCGATTCAAATTTTAAGCTCCAAACGGACAATCGCCCGTATGTTGGCGGTCGAACAGTTGGCCGGCTAAGACCTTGAGTCACTGAATTTGCCTGAATATTCTATCCTGAATCGAGAGGGAAATCAAGGCTGGAGATCGTTAATCCAGACTGGCCAACCCCTCCCGCACAGCGTAGAGGGCGGCCTGGGTGCGGTTGGCCAGGTGCAGTTTGTCCAAGATGTTGCCGACGTGGGTGCGGACGGTGCGCTCGCTGATGACCAACTGCTCGGCGATCTCCTGATTGGCCAGCCCCTGGGCCACCAACTTGAGAACCTCCACCTCCCGCTCCGTCAGCGGGTCGGCGGCGGGGGGCAAATCGGGTGGCTGGTTGATCTCGCGGATCAGCTTGCGGGCGATGGCCGGATGGAGCGAGGACTCCCCGGCGTAGGTGTCCCGGATGGCCTGGAGCAGCTCGTGGGGCGAGGAGTCCTTGAGCAGATAGCCCAACGCCCCAGCCTTGATCGCCGGAAAAACCTTGTCATCCTCGGCAAAGCTGGTCAGCACCAAAATGCGGGCCTCCGGGTTGTCGGCCTTAATCTCGTTGATGGCCTCGATGCCGTTCTTGCGGGGCATCATCAAATCTAACAAAATAACATCCGGCTGGAGCGTCTTGACTTTCTCCACAGCCTCGACCCCATCCGTCGCTTCGCCGACCACCTCCAGCCCCGGTTCGCTGAGGATGAGGGCCCGCAGCCCTTCCCGAACCACGGCGTGGTCGTCGGTAATCAACACCCGAATTGCGTTCTCTTCACTCATGACGATACCTCTGCAATTTTGGTTCTTTGAGATTTTTTGTGGCGAGGGCATCCCTATGCCCGCTGCCGCATTGGGATGCGGTCGCTACCTCATAGACCCACAGCTTTTTCGACCGGTAGCGAGCGCGTGCCGCTCCGATGTGTGGGCACGGTGGCGGTCACCGTCGTCCCTTGACCGGGTTGGGATGAAATGGTTAACGTTCCGCCCAACCGCTCGGCCCGCTCCCGCATCGTGGTCAGCCCCATGCCGCCGCTCTCTTTAGCGATGTCCGGGGCGAAGGCCACGCCGTCATCGCTGATCTCGACGGTCATCTGCGCCTCGTCGGCCCGCAGACGGATGACCACCTGTTTGGCCTGGGCGTGCTTGAGGGCGTTGTTCAGGGCTTCCTGGGTAATGCGGTACAGCCCCTCCTCGACCACGGCGGGCAGTTCAACCATTGATTCTACCAGCAGACGGCCATCTACGCCAGCCCGCTTCTCCACCGCGTCGAGACGCTGCTGCAAGGCCCCGGCCAGCCCCTCCGTTTCCAGCGCCGCCGTGCGTAATTCATACACCAGCAGCCGCATCTCTTTGAGGGCCTGCTGCGCTACCTGCCCCAGGCGAACCATATAATCGGCCACCTGCTCCATCGTCCCGGCCTCGACGGCCCGGCGCCCCACCTCGGCAAAGAGGGTCAGGCTGTAGAGGGATTGAGTGACCGAGTCGTGCAGCTCGCGGGCCAGGCGGCTGCGCTCCTCCATCACCGCCAACTGCTCGGTTTGTTGGTAGAGCCGCGCATTTTCCAGAGCCAGCGCCGCCAAATCGGCAAAAGCAGTCGTCAGCCGCACCTCTTCCTCGCTGTAGCCCCCCGTCCGGTGCCGATCCACGGCGATGATACCGATGATGCGATCCTGCACCCGCAGGGGGACGCCTAGCCAACTGCGGATGTGGGCGAAGGGGGCGCGACGAAAGGCCGGGTAGCGGCTGGGTGCGTCGGCCAGATTGACCGGTTGCCCTTCGCCCAGAACAAGGGTGTTGGGCGTCTCATCCAGCGCGAAAGCGGTTTCCAGCACCTCCTCCAGATCGGCAAAGCCACGAGCGGCGATGATCCGCAGGGCGCTGTCGCGGAGCAGTTGCACCGAGGCACTGTCATACTCGACCACCCGTCGCAACTGGTCGAGGATGCGAGACAGCACCTCATCCAGCTCCAGCGTCGAACCAACGACCGAGGCCACGTGCAGCAGCGTATCGGCCTGGCGGCGACGGATGCGCTCGGCGGCGTACAGTTGGGCATTTTCCACGGCTACGCCCACCTCATCGGCAATCGAGGCCAGCAGAGTCACCTCTTCCGTCTTGAACTGACGCCCCGCTTTACCGACCACGCTCAGCACACCCAGCGTCCGGTTTCGGGAGCGCATCGGCGTGCCCAGGTACGCCTGCGCCTGGCTAACCGGAGCAGTCTGGGGCGGCTGCTTGGCCACGCCGAGGTCCGGCATCACCAGCGGTTCACCCCGCTCGAAGACGCGCCCGACTAGGCCCTCGCCGGGCGCGAGAATGGCGTGGTCAACGATGTCGGGGGGAGCGCCGCGCCGGGTCACCAGACACAGCCTGTCTTGGTGTCGCTCAAAAAGGTGGATGGTCCCGGCCTGGCTGCCCATGACCGCCAACACGTGGTCGAGCGACTGCTCCAAAATAGTGGTCAACTCCAACGATTTACTGGCCACGGCGGTGACATCATACAGCGCGGCCAATTCGCGGGTCCGGTCGGCGACCCGCTGCTCCAATATTTGATAGGCATCGACCCGCTCGGTGGTATCGCTGATGAAACCCTCCAGCGCCAACACCCGGTCATCGTTGGCAAAGACGCCCTGCCCCTGCTCCCAGACCCAGCGGATGCCTCGGGCCGGGGTCTTGAGACGGTAGACGATCTGGAAGGGACGCTTCTCTTTCAGCGCGTTCTGGGTTTCCAGCCAGACGGCCCGGCGATCTTCGGGATGGATCAGTTGGGCATAGGTGACCCGCTGATCGGCGATGAGATCGGCGGGCTGGTAACCGGTCAGGGCCAGGCAGCCCTCGCTGACAAATTCCATCGTCCGGTTGCGGTTGTTCCGGCAGCGATAGGCCATGCCCGGCAGATTGCTCATCAACGTGGTCAGCGTCCGTTGGCTTTCGCGCAGGGCGGTCTCGGCCTGCTGCCGTTCGGCCAGTTGATCCTCCAACGAGGCGGCCATCTCATCGAAGGCGCGGGCCAGGTGGCTCAATTCCCCCTGATCGGCGGGCAAGTTGGTTCGCACCCCCACTTCCCCCGCGCTGAGGCGCTGCGTGGCTTCTACCAGCCCTCTGACCCAGCGCAAAATAAAAAATTCGCTCCCAAACCAGACCGCCGCCAGGGCCAGAGCCGTCACCAGTGCCAGCCCGATCAGGTTGCGCCGCAGGATACGATTAGCCTCGGCAAAGGCAACGCTCGTCGGCACGCTGGCGGTGATGGTCACACCGCTCTCGCCGTCGGTTAAAGGCGTGTAGGCAAACAGGCGGGCCAGACCATCCACGCCCTCGGCTTCGGCAGTGCCTTCGCCGGATCGGTCGAGGATGCGCTCGACGAGGGGCGCGTCCGGCATCCTCTGGCCGACCCACTCGTCGGGATTGGGATAGCGCCATAGAATCGTGCCGTCGGGGTCAAAGATGGTCACGGTGGCACCGGCGGGCAGTTCGGCCTCGGCGATCAGTTGGTCGAGCCAAGAGAGATCGAACGTGGCGAAAACGACGGCCCGCAAATCGCCGACTTCATTGACAACGGGAAAACCGATAGGGAGAACAGCGTTGTCGCCGGTCGGGTCGAGTTGATAATCACCGCTGGTGAAGCGCCCGCTGTCACGGATTTGTTGAAAAAATTCCTGCTCGGCCACGCGCTGGACCCCGTCCGGGGTCGAGCTACAAAGAACCTGCCCCTCGGGGTCGATCACACCGAGTTGCACATATTGGGGATATTGCGTCGAGAGGCGGCGCAAAAAGTCGGGGCAACTTTCAGGATCGGCGTTGTAGATGCCCGGTTGGGGGGCCAGGGCAAAAAGGAGTTGGCGGGTGTCTTTAACGGTGTCTGCCTGGTCATTGGCCGCCAGCCGGACCAGGCGCAGCATCTCCTGCTGCACAGTGACCGCCACCGAGCGACGCAATTCGAGGTTGGTGTAAATAATCAAGGCCAATGCCGGAATGACGCCCAGCAGGAGGAGCAGCAGCAAACGTAGCCGTAATTTTGGAGAAATAAAATTCATGGGAAATCGATCCACAAGCCGTGGAACCGGTTTGGGTATATTTTCAGAGATAGGAGGGACTTAGGCAGTTCCAAATTTTAAATGCGTCAAATTGAAGCCGCCTAAAACATAAAACGAAAAACGTGACCTCTTTGGTTCCCAAGCAGGCGTTACGTTTCCCGTTTTACGCTTTACGGAGGTTTGAATAACTATTTTTGTAGCCAGACATTATAATACTTTTGTCGCTAACGGCAATCTTTCTGCACTTTAGATCGACGGCATCTCCGCCGGGCTGACGGTGAAGTTGAACGTAACGGTGTACAGGCGCAGTTCAGGCTGGT
>CAZWZZ010000354.1:0-6563 GCA_964638395.1 uncultured Caldilineaceae bacterium | reverse complement strand
GGGCACTTGAGGGGACTCGGTCACCTGCTCGATGCTGGCGATCTGCATCCCGCTCCACTCGACCGGTTGCCGATCTTTGGACGCGACCGCTTTCATCAAGGCATCCATCAGGTTGCCATCATCCATATCCATCGCCGCCAGACCATCGGCCAGATTGCCATCAACCATATGGGCTGCTTTCAGTTTGGCTGCGACCAACTTGAGGGCGGTTTCCTGAAACGATCCCTCATAGTAGAGGAAAACAACCTTGACCGGTCGATCCTGGATCAGTCGCCAACTGCGCCGGTCCCGCTGTCGCAGGTCATTGATTTTGTACTCGATACCGGTCTCGATCAAAGTCGGCAGTTCGACCAAATCCAAGCCCTCCTTGACGAGCGACCCGTTTAAGAGCAGCACTGGCGCTTGCCCTTTGCCTCGACAGCGAGCCACAAACTTGCGATACCAACTCTCTCGGTCCGCCGCCTTACAGGTACTTTGGCGTAGGATCTCGGCGTAGATGCCCCGCTGTTCCAGCAACTTCTGCACCCGCCCCATCCAATCTCGCCGGTTCACCTGGGCGAAATAGACTCCGACACCCCGCCCTTGGGCAATCTCGGCCTCGATCAGATCGACCAAGACCTCATCCTTAGCCAGCGGGTCCTCCCAGATTTCATCCGGGGCGACCAGAGCGCCGTCGATGGTATAGGTTTTGGTCACTTCGCCCTCTTCATTCTTGACCACCAGGGTGTCGGTTACCGGACAATCTACCCAGGCCAGTGAAGCAAACAACCAGGCCGACAAAAGCCCCGGTTGCCCTTCTCTGGCCAGCTTGACCGCATCCTCGTAGATACGGGCCAGGTCATCAAGGCCATCCTCCAGGCGATCATCCAGCGGCACCGGCAGCCGTTCCTCGGTGTAAGGCGGTAGCACAAAGCCCACGTCGGCCAGCTTGAGAAAAGCGGTGTGTTCTAACAGCATCGTCACCATGCCAGGTGCCACGCCGGGGATTTCTTTGACTCGAACATTCTCCCGATTGTAGCCATAGGTGGAATGGTATTGATTGTAGGACTTGACCTTGGTGATGGTTTCTTGCAGGCCGTAAGCCTCGATGAAGCGCTGCACCTCGGTCGGGCCATACAGATCACGGAAAGAAGGCAGAAGTCGAAAGAGCAGGTAAAAGATACTGCTGGCTTTTCCGGCATAAGCCGTGCCCGTCATGGCCACGACTTTCTTAGCCCCGGCAATCAAATCCATCGCTGCCTGACCGATGTCGGTCGCTCCGCCCTTCGCACTATGGCACTCGTCGATGATGAGGTTGTATTGACGACCATAGCGGCGGTTCAACAGATCGGCGATGGCCATCCGCCCGCCATAAGCAAAAGGGATTTGGCTCCACAGGGCTGCTCCACACATAGAACATTGCCGCTTGCGTTTGCCCATCTCTTTGATTTCCCGGAGCGGGCTGCCGTACTCATCCCGGAGAACCGTGCCACAGTCGGGGCAACACAGTACCGGCTCGACCTTGGTCACGATTTTCTCCACGACCTGCCGATAGGGATACTGAGCGATGGGTTCCTCCACCTCGACCGTGTAGCGCAATACTTTGCGTTGATAGGCCAGGGCGTGTTGCCAGCGGTTGCCGTTCTTGGCCGTTTCAAACGACATGACCAAGATAGACGGCCCCGGCTCCTCCATCGCTCGGATGGCATCCAGCACGGGCTTGGCCACCTTGCGCCGTTTGCCCTGCCCATCGGCCTGCTTGCGCTTCTCGCCGATCAGGTGAACTGACACCTTGAAGCGGGCTAAGACCGTCCTGGCTTCTCTGGCCCATTTGGGTGCGACTTGCGCCGGGGCCACGATGACCAGCTTCCAGTTATCACCCTTGCCGATCAGACTGGCCAGGGCTAACGACGTCGCACTTTTGCCGACGCCCATTTCTCCTATCAAGATAACTGAGTTTTTGTCTCGTAACCGTTCAGCCAAAGCCGCCGCTCGCACCTGTTGAGCCGGTAGCAAACCGCCGATGGTTGTCTGACCCGGTAGCTTGCCCGGCGCTTGCACTTTGGCCAGTTGCGGTAGCCATCTGTCCATATCGGTTTGGGGATCAAACAACGGTGGAAAGTTCTGCTCAATGGTCTGCACCAACACCTCTTGATGGGTCAAGAGAAAGTCGGCAAAACCATCCTTGTCATCCAAGGAGTTATATGACGACAGCGTACCGTCTTCAAGATTGAGGGCAGTAATCACTTGGACCAACTGCTCCCGCTCCCGGATCGTCGTCTCCGCTCCATCCTCAACCGGTTCGACCTCTTGGCTCACTTTGAGCCGCTTGGTAGTACTCCCCTTTATCAGGTGAGTTTGATCGTCGATGACCACCTCGGTCCCATCCACAATCCCGGCAGCAATGGCCATCGCCGTGTGGCCGGAGGACAGCGGCAAGATCGGTTGAAAGGCGTTTAAGGTCTGACCCTGGCTGCCCATCAAGCTCTGCCAGGCATCGGCGTGGTGTAGGCCGTGGTCCTCGATCTCTTCCAGGATCGTCGCCGCTTCGGGAAACTTGACCTCAAAGACCGTGATCGGTTCGACGATGTTGGTGAAGCTATAGGCAAACTCGTTGGCTTGCAGCACCGGTGGCCCATTTTTAACCAACTTCTCCAACTCCAGTGCCGTGGTGTGAGTGTAGGTAGGTGAACTATGCCGTTTCAGGCCAAAGATAACCACCTGCTTGAAACGCTCATACTCCGGCATTGGAAAACGGCGGATGTTGACCTGTTTGAGATGGATAACCAACAGATGGCACAGATCAAAGTCGATGATCGTCTCTGGAATGACCCACAGTCCCAAGCCACCGGGCAGCAGTAGGTCCAGATCGGCCCGGATATGGCTGACCTCCATTCGTTGGCCGCCGAGTTCCTGATCGTAGGGCGGATTGTTCAGGATGACATTGAACCGCCCTTCGACATTTAGAAACTCTCTGGCTCCATTGAGGCAATGATCCAATCGGCTGCGGGCCACCCCATACCGTTCGGGATGGATTTCATTGCCGTATGTGGTCAAGCCCAGATGGTTGCCCAGGAGAGCCAGCGGCTCGCCGGTTCCGCAGCAAGGATCACAGATCGTCCCTACTCGTTCATCGGGACTGGTCACCGGACAGATGATGTTGCTGGCGATGGTTTCCACGATCTCCAGAGGCGTGGGATAGAATAAAACACGCTCTTTAGCCGCTAACCGCGCCATTGGTATAGCCTCCTTGCCGCTCCGCATAAACCTCTTCGATATGGGCCGACTCGGTCGAGAGGTGCTTGTGATAGACCTCGCTCCCCTCCCCTTCTTTGTAGGCCGCAATCGCTGCCTCAGCAGTATCTACGTCGGGAATTTCCACCCAGACCCGCTCGGTTACTTGTCGGACGACAATAATTTTGAACACGCTCATCGTTACGTTTCCTTTCTATGCTGTGACATCGGTCTCTATAATGTGAACCTCAACGCCGTCTGGCTGATCCACGATATGAGCCACCCCGCCAATCACTTCGATGACCACCACCGGACAGGCCGGGGGGATAGGTTGGTAGCTCATCGGGCACCAGATCAAGTCGCCGTCCACCTGTCTCGTGCCGTGGGCCAGGTAGGTTCGATTGTCGAACACGCCAATCTCCTGGCCACAGTTGGGGCAATCGGCGTACCGTTCATAGATTGATCTCTGGCTATGAGGCATCGTTATTGATCCTTTCTGGAACGTGTATTTCGGCCTGACAGGTCAGGTTGTGGACAATTACCGTTTCCCAGTCAACGATCTGACCACAAGCTTTACAAATCCACGTCGCAAAATGGGTATACAGGGAGAAGTAGCGTCCTGGCGCGTGTAGATCATACGGACGCGCCCTGGCCCCAATCAAGCCGACCTGGGCCAACCGGCAAAAGGGACAATCAACCGGACCATCCGCCTCGGTCACCGGGTCGAGTGGCCCATACACATCCAAAAACGGCTCGGCGTGAGACTGACAGCAGCGCACCGCCGCTGTCAGCCAATAGCCTTGGGTTAAGGTTTTCTGAGTTGATCTTTCGTTATTGGTCATCATCACTTATCCTTTCACGCGATTTATTGCTTTCCACATAGATAGGTCCATTCCCCCAACCTGACACCACAAGCGAACCAACAGACGTGGCTGATAGACGGCTTCAAACTGAAACGGCTGCATCCGCTGCACAAGCCGCCGTCGTCGGAAAGCTCGCTTCAACGGGGCTCCCACGGGCCAACAGTAGCGCAGTTTAGGGGCGCTGCGGATCAGCTTGGCCTCCGGGGGGAGGTCCCGAATCCTCAACGTCTTTGGGCCACAGCGTAGACTGCGGCGCTGGCCATCGAGGATATAGGCCTCCACCTTTCGACCAGCTGTCCGGCCACAGTAGACTGCGTTGGTGGCTCGATAGATGCCGCCATCGTGAGGGCGCTGGGTGCGGGGATCAAGCATGCCGGAGTCGGCATAGGTAGCCACATACCACACCTTGGGATTGCTGCCGATCTGCTGTAAACACCAGGCCACAAACTGACTGAGAAGGTTTTTGGGAGGATGGAGGGCTGCCAGGCGTTGTAAGCCGTACACGTGCCGCCAATCCGCCCCGGCAAAGAACTTAGCCGCCTGGGGCGTATGGAGCGGACAGATTTTGGCTGCGGCCACGATACGCTCAACTAAAAAACGACCATCCGGAGGGACGGTCGCTGCAAAGTAAGCCACAAAGCCGATCCTGCTGCCCTGACCCCGCTGGTTGTACCGGGTCAAAAACAAATTGACCGCCTGTCTCTGCTCGACGGTCACGGCTTTGACAAAGGTGATATGCGGTTGTCTGCTCATTTTTCAATACTCCGAGGGCCTCAACAACGTTGAAACGGACCGGTCCCACTCCGTAATCACCCAGATTTTCTCTTCGGTGGGCAGCGGATAGCTTGAGAGAAGCCGCAGCCCCGCCTTGACGCTCCGCAGGTTCTCAGCAGCATCCTCTGCATCCAGTTCACCCCAGTCGCCATGCTGATGCCGCTTGAGTAAAATAGCAGGGTCTTGATTGGCTTGTTGTAAAGCCTCAATCGCGCCCACGGTCATCACCGTCTGCCCCAGCGGGAACAACGGTTTAAGTGGCTGGTTGCTCATCTGACACCAGGCCGGTTCTTGTCCTTCCTCGCGGAGCTTGCCGTGCAGAAAGTAGGTTTGATTGTCGTGAACCGACACGTCCATCCAGCAGTGCGGACAGATGACTTGCTTCAAAAATGGGTCTTGCTTTTTCGATTTCATTGCGCTTTGTCCTTTCTATTTACTCAACATTTATTAGGCCCTTAGCCGTTAAAACCTTGCTTATTGGGCAAGAAAAAATCTGCACCGAATTGCGCGAATTTCTCGAATTGAAAATAAAAAATTCGTATAATTCGGGTAATTCGTTGCAAAAGCCTGTCTGGTTCTGGCTCGGCCAGGTTAGGTATCATCTGCGGGTTGCCCGCGTTGTTTTCCCTCTAAACAGGCTTTAGTCATCACGACCCGCCTTGAATCAAAAAGTGCCGTCCCAACTCCTGGCGAGCCTTGGCCAGCAGGAACTCCAGGGTCGGCCCCGTTAACGTTGTCTCCTCGCCGTAAGCCAAGATCCACTGATCTGACGTTTGGGGGTAGATTGACCACAGTGCCTCCTCATAGCCCTCGACTCGGCCAATCTGAGCTGGAAACAAAGGGATGCCCAAATCCAATTGCTCTCGGATGATTTTCAGCCAGGCATCCTTATACTGGCCAGCGGTACGAACCCGATAACAAGCCACTTCTCCCTCGCTTTTGTAGGGATGGATCGGGGTCTGGCTGGTCTGGACCACCTGCTCTGTCTCGACAGTCTCTCCCTTATGGGACTCTTGCTTGGTCTCTATAGTTAACCAACTCTGCTGCTTCTGCCCCTCGATCCACAGCCAGTCAGCCCACGCTTCCTTGAGCGGGATCGACAAGCAGCGGTTAAGGCGAGCAAAGAAGCCGTCCGGCACACCGCTCTCATAGGTCAGCAGGAAAAAGCCCTGCTCGTTATCCTCAGAAACGGTCAGCCGGGGATGGATCATGGCCAGATCGATCAGGCCATTGGGCAGCCGGGCGCGAAGGGTCTTGTAGACCACCTTCTGAGCGGCAATCCCTTCGGGGTATTGCTGGCCCGGAACCTCAACCTGCACCCCGCTATCATACTTTTTCTCCCGGTACGCTCTGGCCGACAGTCTCGACCAGATGGCGTTGACGGTTGGTTCCTCGCCGACCATTCTCAGGTACAAAAAGCCGCCATCGGTATAGCTCCCGTCCACCAAATCCAACAAGATGGCGGACAGGTCGTGAAATTGTATCGTAAGCACGTCTTGCCTCCTTGATTTGTAAATGCAAAAGCAGCCTGCCTCACCCGGAGACCGGCTGCTTTTTTGTTTACCGTAGGTTACTTTATTTCGTTGTCTCAAAAACGGAAGATGTTAACGAGCCAAAAACGCTCCTACTATCCCAGGTGGGAGCATATAGATCAAGGGGTAAAACATTACAGCCAACTTTGTTATAGCTAACCTTCTTTGACCTTGGTAGGGC
>CAZWZZ010000353.1:0-6588 GCA_964638395.1 uncultured Caldilineaceae bacterium | reverse complement strand
CTCCTTGTTTGTGCCTAAATTTTGTTTGAAGGGAATAATTTTATTATATCACGATAACGTCTAATCGAGTATTCTACCTTCTGTCCTATTCGGGAAGGTTCATTTCTTATCCAAAAAGGGAATAAGCCGGGGCACGCGCTGTTGATAGCGGCGATAGGCATCGCCAAACTCGGCCAGCAAGCGCCGCTCTTCATAGATAGAACCGATATAAAAATAAAGGGTGAAGAGGATAAAGGCAGTCAGCAAGTTGACCGTCATGGCCGGGGTCAGCCAGATGAAGAGGAGGCTGAAGGTATAGATGGGATGGCGCACCCAGCCGTAAAAGCCGGTGGTGGTCAGCGAGCCGCTGTCGTCGGGGTCGGCGGCGATGAGTTGGCTGATGCCCAAAAAATGGAGCGCCCCCGTTTGCATAACGGATAGCCCCAACCCGGCCAGGCCGATCAGTTGACCGCCGACCATCAGCCAGCGCCAGGGCGCAGGCACGATGTAGAGCGTTTGATCCGGCAACAGGGCCAACATCGGGAAGAGGGGCAGCAGGGTGACGGCGGAAAAGATGTTGTAGGCCAGCCTGTACCAGCGGTCGGTGGCGGGGCCAAAGGTGCGCCGCGCCCAGGCTTTGAGGCCGAGGCTGGCCAACAGGCTGTGAACCACGGCGTAAATAACGAAAAAAATGGTGATGGTCAGAATACTGATGAGCAGCATCATACCTCTCGACTCCTATTGGCGCAGCAGGTCATCGGTGGGGCGGGTTATGAGGACGAGGTCGATTACGATTCACTCAGGATCACCTCCATGACCGGCAAAATGCGGCCCGGCGGCTGGCCGGAGAGGTGGCCGATTTTCCGAAAGCCCATTTTCTCGTAAAAGCCGACGGCGTAAGGATCGGAGGCGACGAGGACACGAGGGAGGGGATTGGTCCGGGCTACGGCCAGGGCGTGCCGCACCAGCCGCCGACCCACACCCTGGCCGATATAGGCCGGCAAGACCCACAGATAATCCAACTCTTGAAAACCATCCTCCTGCACCAGGGCATACACCCCCACCGGACGCTCGCCATCCAGAGCGACGTACACGGCGTGGGCCTCGATGTAATCGGCGGTGAAAGTCAACTCCGGTCGCCACAACTCGATGTAGGATTCGGGGTATTGCCAATGCCGTTTGGCGGCAAAGGCGATGTCGGTCAAGATGGCCGCTTCGTCCGGCCTGGCCCGGCGGATTTTGATGTCGCCGGGTGGCTGCTGTACTGCGTGGGTCTCCGTCACGCCGGTTCCTCCCAAATAACATATCACTCACTTTTATAATCGGCCTGCGCCTCCAGAACAAAATATTCAGCGTGGCTGTAAGCGTGGCCTTTTTGAGCGAACACCACCCTAATCTTTCTGTGTAGTCTCATCCCCAAAGGATAACAAGAGCTTACGCAACAACGCGGCCAACTGCTGCCGCTCCGTCGGGGTCAAGGCGACTAAAAGCTGCTGCTCATAGGCCACGTGGGCCGCCATCGCCGCCTCGATGACCTCCATCCCCCGGTCGGTCAGGGCCACCAAGATGCCCCGCCGGTCGTGCGGATTCGGCCGGCGCTCGATATAGCCGGCCTGTTCCAGCCGGTCCAGCCGGTTGGTCATCGCCCCGGAGGAGAGCATCAAGGCATTGAGCAGTCCGGTCGGGGTCAATTGATAGGGCGGGCCGTGCCGCCGCAGCGTCGCCAGCACGTCAAACTCACCACTATTCAACCCAAATTTGTCAAAATTCTGTTGTAGCAACTGGTCCACATAGCGGGCCGCCCGCGAAATTCGACCGACCACCCCTATCGGGGAGGGGTCCAAATCGGGCCGCTGCCGGGTCCATTGCTTGATAATGAAATCAACTTGATCGTCAGCCATAGCTCTATTATACCAAAATTTAATTTTGCAACAAGTATCTTGACATCAAGATAAAAGCATGGTAAAGTAGCCAATATAGTTCGACATCAAGATACTTTATATGGAGCTAAATTATGAAAACAACACTGTTAACGGCGCTGGCCCCTTTATTTTGGGGAACGACCTACATCATCACCACCGAACTGTTGCCGGACGACCGGCCGTTGCTGGTGGCCACAATGCGGGCCCTGCCGGTTGGACTGCTGCTGATTTTGAGTTATCGCCGTCTGCCCCAGGGGGTGTGGTGGTGGCGCAGCTTTGTTTTGGGGGGGCTGAATATCGGCCTCTTTTTCGCGCTGCTCTTTGTGGCTACCTACCGCTTACCCGGCGGAGTGGCGGCCACGGTGGGGGCCATTCAACCGCTGGTGGTCCTCCTCCTCTCCTGGCCCCTCTTTGGCCAGCGCCCGCTGCCTGTGGTTACGCTGACTGCCGCACTGGGCCTGATCGGGGTGGGGATGCTGGTGCTGGGTCCGACGGCCCAGCTCGATTGGGTGGGCGTGACGGCGGCGGTGGGCGGCACGCTGGCGATGGCCAGCGGTATCGTCTTGACTAAACATTGGGGCCGTCCCGTACCCTTGCTCCTCTTTACCGGCTGGCAATTGACCGCCGGGGGCTTGGTTCTGGCTCCCCTGGCCTGGTTCTTCGAGGGGACGCTGCCTACCCTGACGATGCGCCATATGGCCGGTTTTACCTGGCTGGCGCTGATTAACACCGGGCTGGCTTATGCCCTCTGGTTCAGGGGTATCGAACAACTGAGGGCCTGGCAAGTTTCCTTTCTGGGCTTACTCAGCCCGGTGGTGGCCGTCCTGGTTGGCTTTTTGCTCCTGGGCCAAACCCTGTCCCCGCTCCAGCTAACCGGCACGCTGCTAACCTTTGCCGCCATCGTGGCCGCCCAAAAATTATCCACCGTTCGACCCGCGCCACAGCTGGTCACCGGTTTTGAGATGGGCAGTCAGGCAGCGTATAATGGGAGTCAAATCAAATAAATACAGGTGAAAATGATTGATCGACGAATATCGGCAAACCCGACTTCTCCGACAACCTGCTAGTACAGCGTGGCAGAAATAAGCCGATAGATAGAGCGTCTAGCCAAGTCCGTGACTTGGCGGGTTGCCGGGCCAACGACGCAAGTCACGGACTTGCTGCGAGCGAAATAACTGTCGGAAGATTTTCGCCGAGCTGCACTAGTCTGACACAAAAAAACGTGAAACGTAACCAATAAAATTCGCTTACGTTTCACGTTTTTCGTTTTACGTCGATACCCCTACAACTTATTCTTCAACGCCTTATCCACAATCTCCTGCGCTTGCTCGACGATAGCCTCCAGGTGTTCCTGGCTGCGGAAACTCTCGGCATAAATCTTGTAGATGTCCTCCGTGCCGGAGGGCCGGGCGGCGAACCAGCCATATTCGGAGGTCACTTTCAGACCGCCAATCGAGGCGTCGTTGCCGGGGGCGCGGGTCAGGCGGGCCACGATGGGGTCGCCGGCCAACTCGTTGTCGGTCACATCGGACGGTTCCAGGCCGGCCAGAGCCTTTTTCTTCTCCGGCGAGGCCGGAGCGTCGATGCGGGTATAGGCCGGCGCGCCGAAGCGGTCGGCCAACGCCTGGTAATGTTGACCGGGGTCCTTGCCGGTCACGGCGGTGATTTCGGCGGCCAACAGCCCCAGCAGCGGCCCATCCTTGTCCGTCGTCCAGACCGTGCCATCGCGGCGGATGAAGCTGGCCCCGGCGCTCTCCTCGCCGCCGAAGCAGAAGGAGCTATCGAACAGCCCCGGCGCAAACCATTTGAAGCCGACCGGCACCTCCGCCAGCGTCCGCCCCAACTCGGCCACCACCCGGTCGATCATATCGCTGCTAACCAACGTCTTGCCCACCGCCGCCGACTCCGGCCAGTCGGGCCGGTGCTGGATAAGATATTGAATGGCCACGGCCAGATAATGGTTCGGATTCATCAACCCCACCGAGGGGGTGACGATGCCGTGCCGGTCGGCGTCGGGGTCTTGACCAAAGGCGATGTCGAAACGATCCTTCAGTTCGATCAGACCGGCCATCGCATAAGGGCTGGAGCAATCCATACGAATTTTGCCGTCGTGGTCAACCGTCATAAAGCTGAAGGTGGGGTCCACCTGATCATTAACCACGGTGATGTCCAGCCCATACACCTCGGCCACCGGCTGCCAATAGTGAACCGCCGCCCCGCCCAGGGGATCGACGCCGAGGCTAATTCCGGCGTTACGAATGGCCTCCATATCAAGGACGTTGCCCAAATCTTCGATGTAGGGCCTCATCAAATCCTCTTCGTGGGTCGTATCCGCCTTGAGCGCCTGCTCATAACTGACCCGCTTGACGCCCTTGTTACCCGCCCGCAGCAATTCGTTAGCCCGATCCTGCACCCGGCGGGTGATGTCGGTGTCAGCGGGACCGCCCGTCGGGGGGTTGTATTTGAAGCCGCCATCGGCGGGGGGATTGTGGGAGGGGGTGATAACGACGCCGTCGGCCAGACCGGTACGACGCTCCCGGTTGTAGACCAAAATGGCCCGCGAAATGACCGGCGTCGGGGTGACGCCATCATTTTCCTGGATGACGGTCTCCACGCCATTTGCCGCTAACACCTCCAGCGCGGTGCGCTGGGCTGAGGCCGACACGGCGTGGGTATCCTTGCCGATGTACAGCGGACCGGTGATGCCCTGCGCCTGCCGGTATTCACACACAGCCTGAGTAATGGCCAGGATGTGGGCCTCGGTAAAGGTATTGTTAAAGGAGGTCCCCCGGTGACCGCTGGTACCGAAGCTAACCAACTGCTGGGGATCCTCCAGATTGGGCTGTCCTTCATAATAAGCCTGTTCCAAGGCGTTAACGTCGATTAACAACTCGTCTGGGGCCGGTTTTCCGGCCAATGGATGAAGTGCCATACTACCTCCTTATGATTGAGTTTTGATAAACGCTGAATAATTTGAGGGATTGGCGATGGTTGCCCTAAAAACCCACCCTATTCTACTAGACAGAGGCCGACATGCCAAATATTTAAAGTCACAATCAGCAATTCTCAGAGCCAGACCCTAAAGGTTTTGACCCTGATGGTTATCTGAAAGCAGCTTTGCTACCGTGAATCGACTACTTTTGGCCTGATCTGTGGAAACCTTTAGGGTCTTGTTTGTTTAAAGTCTCAATTCCGGCGTAAGATTTTTGTAATATCTCGGTAACCATTTTGCAACAAATGATTTGTATGATTAAATACGTCCCGTTCGCGGACATCGCCTGGGGCCGGAGAAGCGTACATCAGGCCGTAAATACCTAAACAGTTAGCTCGCTCGTAGCCAGTCCGTGACTGGCTGGCACTCCTGATCCGGCGGGTGCTGAACTATGCAGCTATTTATGCCTGCGTGTAAGAGAGTCCGGGCGATGCCGACGTCACCTATTCAACCTAACCAGAAGGAGATGTTTTATGAACACCAAGTTTAAGCTACCCCCAATTAATAAGGAAAGAATACACGGTAAATTTTTGATCATCAGCGGCCTGTTGTTAACGCTGCTGCTGCTTTTGAGTTCCAGTGCCCTGGCCCAGGAGGATGTGTTGACCGCCCCGGCCCGAAATTACGAAACGGTTCAGGGCTGGTATCAAGGCCGGGCCACATTCTATTACGAATTTGGCACCAACTCGCCGGCCACCGAGGATCGCTCGGAAGTCGTTCCGGCCCCGATTTACGCCCTGGTCACCGGCTTCGATGAGGAAGGCAACCCCATACCGGTCGAAGGGCAAAACAACATCGTCGATGTCATTCCCGGCGACGAGGGCTACTCCGACCTGTGGGAGGTAACCTTTGTGACTGTGCCGGAGGATTACGAAGCCAACAGCATCACCTCCGCCCAAGAACTGATCGACGCCGGTTATGAGCAAACCGTGCCCGGCGTCTATGTCAACTGCCCCATCGTGCCCGCCGGCTCGACCCTGGCCGAGGGCGGCTCCGAATTGGTCCAGGGCTGGTACAAAGGGCAAGAGGTGTTCTACTTCAGCTTCGACCAACCAACCGTCCAGACCGCGCCCATCTATGCCTTCATCACCGGCTTTAATGAGAATGACGAGCCGATCTTTGTCGAAGGGCAGCAAAATATCATCGACGTTATCCCCGGCGATGAAGGCTACTCCGCCTTTTGGGATGTGCAACTGGTCGTCGTCCCCGAAGATTACGAAGCCAACAGCATCACCTCGGCTGAGGAAGTAATGGCCTCCGGCTATGACATTATGCCCGCCAATTTGTTGGTTAACTGCCCGGTCATCCGTACCGAGGCGGCGGCGATGAGTGCCGAAGAAGAAGCCCCGGCGGACGAGGTGGCTGACGAAGACGCGGCTATGGCTGAGGAAATGGCCGGAGAAACAACCGAAGAGACAATGGAAGAAACGATAGAAGAAACCACTGACGAAGCCCCGGCTATGGCTGAGGAAACGGCTGAAGAAGCCCCGACCACCACCGAGGAAACTCCGGCTGACCTGCCCGCCACCGGTGGCCCCGGGTCGAGCTTCCCGCTGTGGTTAGCCGTACTTGCCGGGGGCCTGCTGCTGCTCGGTATCGGCTTCGTTCTGCGCTCGACAGTGGTCAACAAAGCCTAAGGTAGTTCCAAGATTTAAATGATCCCAAAGTTGGATGATGAGTCAGTGGTCCGTTGTC
>CAZWZZ010000352.1:1553-6589 GCA_964638395.1 uncultured Caldilineaceae bacterium | reverse complement strand
ATTGTAACCGATTCGGCCAGGGTGACAAGATTGGCCGCTTGAGATTTGACAGGGCGTCCGCTCGGTTTATTATACGCTACCATTAAAGTGGCGTCTAACGCTTCGACATCGACAAAAAATTGTCGATAATTGTGAATGGTGAACGAAATGGGTTTGGCGATGGGGGGAGTAACCCGTGACGATACAAACAATCAATCAAGCCATTATGCAGGTGGTAGAGCGGCAGACGAATGAGACCTGCTTCAAGATCAAGCATGAGGGGCATTACCGCTCGATTTCCTACGGCAAGTTTTATGGCACGACGCTGCGGCTGGCTAAATTTTTGCGGGAGCAGGGGGTGGCGGATGGGGAGCGGGTGGCGCTGGCGGCCTACAATTGTCCGCAATGGTTGGCCTTTTATATGGCCACCCTGTTGGCCGGGGGTGTCGCAGTGCCGTTGCGCCCCTCGTTGGCGGAGGAGGTGTTGCACTTTTCGCTGCGGGATTGTGGGGCTAAGGTGGTGTTGCTGGATGAGCCGGATTATATTCAGGCCGTAATCGCCGAGCGGGGGCGGGGGGGGCTGCCTGACTTGGGCCACATCGTCAGCCTGACCGATAGCGAGCCGCTGCCGCAGGTGGTCTCCATCTGGTCGATTCTGGCCGAAAACCCGCCTTTCACCACCGCGCAGTGGGAGACGTTTCATACCCAGGCCGCACGCATCCGCCCGGAGCGGCTGGCTCTGATTAAATACACCGCCGGCGAGGCGGGCCGGCCCAGAGGGGCTATGTTTGACCACGGCCAACAGTGGCAGATGGTGCAGCGGGTGGGCGACTGGTTCACCCCGGAGATGGGGGAGACGCTCTTCACCCTGATGACCTGGAGCTACACCTCCAGCCTGT
This sequence comes from uncultured Caldilineaceae bacterium, assembly GCA_964638395.1. Classification (GTDB taxonomy): domain Bacteria; phylum Chloroflexota; class Anaerolineae; order 4572-78; family J111; genus CAZWZZ01. Next base: position 5,711 of record CAZWZZ010000352.1, on the reverse strand, counting down.
TGCCGACCTTGCACGTTTTTCTGTCGGGCGGGGTCAACGCCCTGCTGGGCAGCGTGGAGACGGTGGCCGAGGATATGCGCCAGACCAGCCCGGTGACGACGATCAATATGCCCTACTTTTTTGAGCGGTTTCAGAATGGGGTGGTCATCGATTTCATCGACGAGTTGCCGGAGGCCAGCCAGGAGGTGTTTCGCTGGGCGTTGGCCAAGGGCAAGGAGTTTCTGGCGGCGGGGCCGGCAGCGTCGGCGGAGCTGCGGGAGGCGTTCAACGGGGCGGATATGACCTATTTCACCAAAATCAGGGGGCTGGTCGGGGGGCGGCTGCGGTATCTCTATTCGACCGGCGCGCCGCTGCCCCAGACGTTGGCCGATTTCTTCGAGGTTGTCGGTCTGTTGCCGCTGAACGTTTACCATATGACCGAAGCGGGCGGCTTTCCGGCGGTCAGCCGGCCCGATGCGCGCCGCCCCGGCGCTTGTGGGCAGGTCGCCCCCGGCTTCGAGATTCGCATCGCCGAGGATAACGAAGTGTTGATCCGGGGAGCGACGATCACGCGGGGCTATTGGCAGCAGCCGGAGGAGACGGCCCGCCTCCTCGATGATGAGGGCTGGCTGCATACCGACGATTTGGGCCACCTCGATGAGGATGGCTTTCTCTATCTGACCGGGCGGAAGCAGGCCAGCGAGATGTTGACCACCGGGCGCAAGATTATCCCGACCATCATCGAAAATGCCCTGTTGACCAGCCCCCTCATCGACCAGGCCGCCGTGTTCGCCGATGGCCGGCCGTATGTGTCGGCTCTGATTGTGCCTAATCTGGACAGCTTTGAGGCTTACTTCGGGGCGGATGAGGTGGAGCCGCCGCTATCGGATGAGCCGGCGTTGTGCTGGTTTTGGTTTCATCACGAGAATAGTGAGGAGGCGATGGTCACCGAGGCCCACCCCCGGATTAAGCGGCTGCTGGATCAGGTCATCGACGAGACTAACAAAGGGTTGGATCGCTGGGAGCGGATTGGGGCCTATTGCTTGCTCGATCAGGCGGATAGCCCGGCGGCCAGGGAGTTGGCGGCGTTGCAGCAGGGGGAGCGGGCGGGGTTGCACAGCCATTACGCACGCCAGGTGGAGTCGCTCTATCCGACCAATCAGCATATCGACGAGGCGGTCATTGACCAGGTGGAGGTTAGCCCGGAGCGGATGCGAGATTTGTTAGAAAAGGAGAGTATTCTCGATGCCTGGATTGCCGATGCCGGAATCGAGTTTTTGATCCGCATGGCAGAGCGGAAGCAGATTGATGCGCCGTCGATGGTCCATATTTGTGATGTGGCGGCTATGATTGCCCAGATGGAGAATGAGGAGCGGCCCCTGTCCACGGCCCTCATCGTCGGCGACCCGGCCCACATCGCCCGCGTCTTGCCCCCCAGCCAGATTCAACTGTTGCGCCACGATCACATCCGCCGCATGCGGGGCCTGTTGACGACCCTGGCCAAGGTGGTGGATGGCATGGTCTTGGGCTTCATCCTGGACCGGCACGGCTATGTACGGGGTATTCACAATCTGGAGATTTCGGCGGAGAATAGCCCGGCCAGCCGTTTGTGGGGGCCGCAGTTCCGGCGGCAGGCGGCCATTTCGCAGGCGTGTCAGGCGATGGTGTTGTATATTCCGGCCGGGGGGCGGCAGGTGCGGGTGTTCACCGATGGGCAGTTGATCGGGCGGTACGCCAACGGGGATTGGTCGCAGGATCGGATGGCCCATCTGGATGAAACGGTCACCCAATTGGCCGGGCAGGGGTATGATCTGGCCCTGGTGCAGCGGGTGTTGGGCTGCGCTTTCCGGATGGCGGAGCAGAACCTGGGGGCGATTTTCATTATCGGCGATGCGGAGCGGGTGCTGGAGCAGTCGGACGCGCCGGAGATTAGCCACTTCGCCTGGATCGCCAGCGCCAACGTCAGCCAGATGTCAGACCAGGCCCTCATCAATTTCGCCAAGGAGGATGGGGCGACGGTCATCGACCGGGCCGGGCGTTTCCGCAGCTTTATGGTCTTCCTCCGGCCCGGGGCCGAGACCGCCGCCCAGATTGGCCCCGGCAAGGGCGCTCGCCACAGCAGCGCGGCCAAGATGAGCGCCGAGGTGAACTGTCTGGCCATTACGGTCTCTCAGGATGGGCCGATTACGATTTATGAGGGGGGGCGACGGGTGTTGTCGGTGTGAGGGGGCAGCCCTGAGCTTGCTCTACGACCACTATAGTGACCTACCAACCTTCCATTCCTCCATACCTTTTAGCCACATCCCAATTGATTGCCGAATAACCCTAAAATATGGTATCATCCTATAATAACACCACAGGGAGTTGAAGAGAGTTGATAACGCAGACACCAACGCCACCACCCTATCTGGTTTTTATCAGCCATTCCAAAAAGGATCGCTGGATTGCTAAACAAATGGCCCGGCTGATCGAAGAGCGAGGCCAATCTTATGGGATCACCACCTTTTTGGATGAAAAAGATATCGAGGGGGCGACTCAATCCCAGAGACCATCCGCCAGAATTTACAGGAGTGTGACGAGTTTGTGGTGTTGCTCAGCCGATACTCGATTAACCGGCCCTGGGTCTTGACCGAGATAGGCGGGGCCTGGGCGTTGGAGAAACGAATCGTGACCATCATCGACAAGATCACCCCGGAGGAGATGCCGGAGGTAATCATCCCCTACAAGGCCATCGACCTCAATGATTTTGATGACTACCTGGATCAACTGGTCCAACGGGCTAAAGAGATAGGAGAACCAAATGACCCACAAAGCTAAGTTACGGGTTTTCTTGAGTTATGCGCGAGAAGATAAAGAATATGCTCAAAAATTACACCACCTGCTTTCGAAACGGCCCAATTTACGGATATTTACGACCGACATCTTGAGCGGCGGTGAGGATTGGCAGACCAAACTCCGGGATGAAATTGCCCGGTGTGATCTGTTTATCGTCATGCTCTCCTCCACCTCTGTCGAGTCGAAGTGGGTGCTGCACGAGTTAGGTGCGGCCTGGGCCATCAACAAACCCATCATCCCGGTCGTCGCCCAATCGGATATCTTGACTAGAGTGCCGGTTGAGCTAAAAGGGGTGCAGCCGGTGGAGATGCAGGATATTGATAAGCCGGAGATCATCAACCAGATTCTTGAGCGGTATGAGGCGGCGGCTTCGGCGAAGGTCAACTGAAAACCAAGTAAGAAAAGCAAAACAAGATGTGGTTAACTTTGGATTAATTACACCGTCAAATAAGTTTTTTGGGGTTTTGAAGCGTCATTCTCGCATGCTTCTAGCGGGGAATCCAGCCTTTAGAGCCACGTGGATGCCCGATAACGACATTCGGGCATGACAGATCGACCTACCGAAAACCTCATAAAACTTAATTTACGCTGTACTTAGTTTACGCTGTACTAAATCGGCTCACTAAAATAGAATAGATTTTCTCGTGGGTCAACGACAAAGCACATTCTAAATAGAAAATTATTAAGCCCTATGAAGTTTCGGTCAGGTGGCCAGCCATCATCTGGAACGAAAACAGTCGTTTCAAATTCTATGCCTGTTCCTGAAACTGTTGCCTCTAATTTGACCGGCACTCTGCAAAGCCAACCATCACGAGTCCCTAATCTAGTTGATATTTTGAAGGGAAGCCCGGCTGAACGGTCAATGCCAATCTCATCAGCGACATCAGGGGCAAGCAAACTATAGGGCGCACCTGTATCAACAATAGCATCAACGATGCGATTGCCAAAGCTGACCGGGATGACGATACGGCTTTGTTTGTCCCAGGTGTCAATAAAAGAAATGACACCCCTAACAAAATCTGGTTCAAGCATCCGTATAACCAACTAACTAATTAGAGAGTTCTGGAATCTTGGTAATAAGCACCTTTGTAAAATCCACCCCATCAAGCGCCGCAGATAGTTCCTCCCGTGACGGGGCGTGGCCAAGCAAGACCCCATCTTGTACGGCCACCCACACCCCTTGATACTGCTGACGATTCTCTTTCAACCATTTCATTGATTGTCCGAGGCCTTTATTTGGCGGGATGTTTGTCCGAATTATTTTTGGAGGTGCCAAGATTTTGACAACTTTTTGTAACTCGGCATCTTCTGGAAACAAGGCTAATCCTTTTGTAGCCAGGTCTA
>CAZWZZ010000352.1:0-1543 GCA_964638395.1 uncultured Caldilineaceae bacterium | reverse complement strand
GTCTACAGCCGTTGTGTGGTATCCGTTGCCTAAAGCAATGTTTATGGCTTCCTTTATTGATTCAGGGGTAGATAATACCTCTTGCAACTGCACAAACTCTAAAGAAATCATTATTTTGTTGACTCCGTGTTTCAGCAAAAAATGTTTTGCAAGACAACAAACATTGTAACATGGAACATTTGTATAATCTAATACACTTTGGTAATTAGCATCCCTCACCCCTCCACAATCCTAATCTCCTCAGCAGACAAGCCATACAAATCATACACCAGGCTATCAATCTGCCGGTCCGTCGTCTCGATCTGCCGCTTAAGCATCGTCTTAGCTTGGGGGACTTTGGCCCCGTTAAGCTGCTGGTGGAGGGATAGCATACGTTCCACCAGGCTAACCATTTGATCGTGTTGGGCGCTGTCGGCGGGGTTGTCGGGGTCTATGGTACGGATGGGGAAAGGTTTAAGATAGTTTGTCTTGAAACGAAAATAACCCCCTCTAAGTACATTACCAGTGTTTGACAGAAACCACCACATAACTTTGGAATTTAACACCCCTAACCAATATAGTATATTTTCAAATTGAGAGTCAGACGGTAAGAAACTATAAACTTGTGTATTATGATAAACTCCTTTAGGTGTAAGACTCATCTTGCATCCTAGACTAATTTCTGGCGTGATTATTCTATCTTGCTCAAAAAAAACCATAGACCGGCCACGATGACAAGAGTACCAATATTTTGGATTAGTCTTGTACTTAACTCGTAAGTCTCTCAACTCATTCCGATATTTGCGTAAGTATTGATAAGCTAACGGAAATTTACTTGATAGCTCACTTTCTTCAAGAATACGAGTTTTGTCCTTAACAAGTTTGTAAGGATAGATGCAATAGTAATTGAAATCAGGTTCAGTATAGCGTGTTACATCTTCCCCTTTCAACATTGGTTTAACTATTGCCTTTTCAATCTGTATAGTTTGCTGCTCACGTTGGGAAAAGACTTCTAATATATCCCCTTCCTGAGTATTAGGTGTTCTTTCCAAAAAATATATCTCATCTATGCCAGTAACAACACCTTGAAAAACGCTATCAAAAACTTCTTCGATAGTGGGGTATCTTTGTATCTTGGTTAATACTTTTTGGATCGGTGCTGATGTGAGCATCCACGGTTTTGGAGAAAATTCTTTGATGTCGTATTGGGCAAAATCTTCTGCTGTTAAATTTTCTAAATGTGCGGGTAGTTCAGCGATGGGCATATCGGCAAATTCATAATAGGCAAATTCGCTAATTTTATCTTGCTTGAGAAGTAGAATCCCCGTATAAGTGGAAGCCTTATCAAATATAAGATTGTTCCCAAAACTGACGAATGATTCAAGAGCCACATTGTCAATTAAAAACTGCCTTAATCCAGAGCCGAAATCGGAGTTAAGAAATTTATGAGGGCAGATGAAGCCAAGACACCTATCTTTAGCAAGCAAGTGAAAACCCATTTCAACAAACAGTAAATACAAGTCGAAACGCTTCACGGCGCTCTGATAATTGTCAATAAAATAAT
>CAZWZZ010000351.1:1358-6602 GCA_964638395.1 uncultured Caldilineaceae bacterium | reverse complement strand
TTACCTTGAGCAGACTATACAAAGACAAGATAACGGTAGACAGCCATAATCAAAACGCCTCCTGTTGATTGAAATCAACAGGAGGCGTTTTTTGTAGCGTAAATTGCTGATTTGCGCGGCGACATTACCACAATCTGGAACAATTTAGCAAATTGTTCTCCAAACCATCAGTTTCGTCTCCAATAAAATTTCCAGAAACCCACGGCTATACCTATAACTGACACCGCCAACAAGAACCAGACAGGAGGCCCGGAGGGTGCTTGTATGCCTGTTTCGGGCAAAAAGGCCACCGGGAGAGAAACCTCATCGGCCGGCGGATTGAGGTCGGCGATCGGTGTTCCTCCGGACGGAGTTGGCGTGTTGTTGGAAGAGGCGGGCGGTGTCGGGGTCGGCGTTGAGTCGTCGTCATCATCGTCGTCATCATCCGATGACGGCGTCGAGGTCGAAAACGGCGTTCCGGTCGGGGTGAGCGTCAGGAGCGACGATGTTCCGGTAGGGGAGGGGGTGAGCGTCGGCGTTCCGGTGGGGGAGGGGGTGGGCGTCGGCGTTCCGGTGGGGGAGGGGGTGGGCGTCGGCGTGGATGTTGCAAATCGCAACGTCGTCGTGATTTCGTTATTACAGGTGGGTAAAAGGGCATTAGCACCAAGCTGCCCCCCGACTCCAAACACTTCGTTTGTCAAGGTCACGGTGTTGGTCATTGTGCTATCCGCGACGAGGAAGCTAAGCGTTATATTACCGGTAGCACCGGGAGCGAGACTGCCCAAATCATCCCAAATCAAAAGCCCTGACTCTTGAGAGGAGATGACGGGGGAAGCGTTCAAAAAAGTTAAGTAAGTGTCATCAAAAACGTAACGCACGGGAAACGTGGTGATGGATGAGACACCGGTATTCGTAAAATTCACACTGTAAGTGATCGTATCGCCGCCATTGACCACCCCATCGGCCGGATCGACCAGAGTACTATTTATCTTATAAATCGACTGCGTTTCTGTCAAAGCCGGCGTAAAAATCTTGACGAAATCCGAATTGCTGGACGAATCCTTGGAACTCAATCTGGCCGTATTGGAAATTTCTTGATTGCTGCCAATGATCGTCGGGTCCAGAAGGGCTGCATCGAAAGTGATATAATTATTTTGTCCGGACGGAGTCTGGGTCACCAAGCCGATATTATAGCCGGCTTCATCCAAGGGAAATGTGGTGGTTCCGGTTATATCATCAGGAATGGGCACGCCATTGATTAGGGTCGTGCCGGGTATATATTCCTGGCCTAGCGGACCTTGTTGCGTATTAAACATATCGTTAACAATCACGTTGTCCAGAGGATTGGTACTCAGGTTGAGATATTCCAGGCGGTACTGAATGACCTTACCGGGCGGCGTGATCTCCGAACAGGTTACCTCTTTGGCAAAGGCGCTGATGGATTTCTGGATCAGCAATGTCGGGAAGGGCACAATGCTGGTGCCGACGTCGATGGAGGGTAGGGCTATATCGGCCCCTTCATCTTGTCCCCAGACGGCCAGGAAGGGCGTGCCATCTTCGGTATACAAATAGGTTCCGGTCAAATCATTGGGGGAGGCAAAAGGAACCGTTTTTGTAATGGGCACCTCCTGGTAGGGAAACACCTGAAAGCTATCATCAGGCGTGCCATCATTATTGAAGTCTGCCTGGATTGTGGTAGTTTGCAAAGCCGTCACGTAAACACGAGACTGATCGCCGTCGGGGGGATTGTTGTTGTTGCCCGGTCCCCAACCGACCAGCGTTTGAGTCGTGAGAGCCTCAACCGGTAGCAAGGCATACCCCCAATCTTGACGTTCGGCCTGATCGAGAGCCGCCACCCCATAAAAGTCTTGACCATTGGTCGATTCAAACAGAACGCCCGTGGCCCCGCTGAGTCCGGCAGGGGGATATTTAGCGGTGCTATTGGCCGGGATAGTCAGATTTGGGACCGGCCCGGTCGATGTGGTAATTTCAATGTCGAGGGGGGTCGCCTGGGGATTGTAAAGCCAAAAGTCCCCATCAGAACTGCGCGGAGCTAAGATACGGTCGCTCCAATCGTCACGGGGAAAAATCGTATAGGCGCGAGCTTCATAATTAACATTAGGATTGAGCGTAAACAGATGCGCTTGAACCGGCTTATCCGGTTCGGCGACGAGGATGCGATCTCCGACATCAATGGTCTCAGTTGCAACGAATTGCTCTCCCTGATCGAGGGTAATACTATTTTCAAAGCCAGGGGCACCATCCAAATCTAGTTGCACTGTGGTATTGTCCAGAGCGGCCTGTATATTAAGTCTAACGCTAGTAAAGCCGGGCCGCACACCTGCCAGATCTTGGCCAATGGGCATTTCGTACTCACGCCCCCAGTTATTGGTGGGATACAGTTCCCAAGCCCCGGCAAATAAAGTGCCGACTGTACACAAAATGGGAGCACAATCGTTCTTGTTATAAGGCCAGACCGCCAGCGTCACCGCTAACGGGCCACCCTGGGCCGTCAGTTTATCGCCGCCATCGAACAATAACACGCTATCATCGCGGGGTAATTCCACCTCATTCTGTAAAACAATCACATCGCCTGCTTGTAGGACATCATTGACATTGAGGGTCGTGGCTATTGGTTGGTTGTTTACCTTGATGTGGGGTAATTCTGCCAGCGTGCCATTGTTACTGGGGTCGCCATCCCCCCAAATAATCGTTGTCGGTTGGCTGGGGCTGGTCAGGTTGGCCTCCAACCCCCCATCTTCCCGGTGGTCGTAATAGATAACAGTATTATCCCGATGAACCGAGATAGAAATGGTTTCGGTGATCGACTCGCCGGGGTCCAGGTCAAAATCGTCATTTAGACTAAAGATTTGCCCCAGATCGTCGGTCCGGTAGGGGATAAAAAATGTAAAAAAGTCAATCTGGGCCTTGGCCTCTATAAAAATCCAAAAACTCATCATACCACCCAAAAACAAGGCCAGACAAAGAAAACTGAGATGTTTTTTCATTAACATGCTCCGCGATACAAGCGTAAAAAATCAATTAGCTCATTTAATACTATTTTAACATTGTTAATAGTTTTGACCATCACCCTATAGTACTGATGCGCCAATAATCCTGCTTAAGGATAGATAAAGCAGCTTTTTCAATGAAGAATACAGGGGTGTTGAACAAGTAACTCAAGAGAGGGAATGCCCAAGATGACCGATGCGAAGAATATACAACCTGACTGACAACGTGTTTAGCCGCCCAGCTAAAAACGTAAAGCCCACCATTCTATAGTACCAAAGTAATCCGAAATTGCAACCCCTTCTTGCAACTTTAACAACCTTAAAAATCCAACTGAAAACAAAACTCCGCAGATCAAGACTTCGATCTGCGGAGCAATTTTCTCAAAATGCCAACAGTAGGTGTCGCGCCTATCTAACAAATCGTTGTAAATGCTCACTCCAACCGCTTACCACCCGCTCCTCCGGCCCCTCGGCCAGCAGCCGCAAACCGAAGACCGTGCCCATACTTCGCAACACCGCTTGAGCCTGGCCTACATCTCGACCGGCCTCGCTGGCCGCCAGAATCTCACCGGCAAAGTCGGCCATTGCCGTCGCTGCCGTCGGCGTGTCCAGATCATCATCCAGGGCCGCATCAAACGTTCGCTCCGCTTCGGTAGCGTCGAGGGGCTGCTCCTGACCGGAGGCCGCTGACAGGGCCGCCTTGCACGTCTGGATTATCCCTTCGGCCTGCTTCAACTTGGCTTCATCAAATTCCCAACTATCCCGGTAATGATGCCGCCCCATATACAACCGCAAGCTGTCCGCCGACCACTCCTTCAGCAAATCGCGGGCCATGACCAGATTGCCCAGCGACTTGCTCATCTTCTCCCCATCGTGGTAGACCATCGCCGTGTGCATCCAGAAACGGGTGAACACAGCGTCGTCATCGAGCAGCGGCTCGGCCTGGGCAATTTCACATTCGTGGTGGGGGAAGATGAGGTCGGCCCCCCCGCCGTGAATGTCGATGGTCTGCTCCAGAAAACGGCTCGACATCGTCGAACATTCGATGTGCCAGCCGGGCCGGCCCGGCCCCCAGGGACTATCCCAGGTTGGTTCGCCCGGCGCGGCGGCCTGCCACAACACGAAATCGAGCGGATCCCGCTTGTGGGGGTCGTCGGGGTGGTTGCCCCGCTCATTGGCCACGGCCAGCATCTCAGCCCGAGGGATGCGGCTCAACTTGCCAAATTCCGACCAGGCATCGACGTTGTAGTAGACGCTGCCGCCCGACTCATAGGCCACACCGGCTTCAACCAGGCCTTGCACGACGTCGATGATGTCCGGGATGACGCCGGTCGCGGCGGGAAAATGGTCCGGCGGACGGACGTTCAGCGTCCGCATATCTTCGATGAAATGGACCGTCCAGCGCTTGCCAATTTCATCCCACGCGCCGCCAACCTCTTTCGCTTTCCGTAAAATATCATCGTCGATATCGGTCACATTCTGCACATACCGCACCGGGTAGCCGCGCCGCTCCAGAGCGCGAATCAGCACATCAAACGAGGTGTAGGTGAAAGCGTGACCGAGATGGGTGGTATCATACGGGGTGATGCCACACACATAGACGGTTGCCGTCTCTCCCTGCGGCTCAAAGGGTTCTACCTGTTGGGTTAAAGCGTTGTATAGTTTCATGCCTTTACCGTTTCTTGCGCGGCGGTCGATAAACGTGCGTACTCTGATTGAAATAGACCTCCGCCGACTCCATGACCGTTTCCGACAGGGTCGGGTGGGGATGGATGCTCAGTTTGACATCGGAGGCCAGGGCGGCCATCTCCACGGCCAGGACGCCTTCGGAGATCAACTCGCCCGCGCCGGGTCCGACGACGCCCATGCCCAGGATGCGCTCTGTCTCCGGGTCGATGATGAGTTTGGTCAGGCCGTCATCCCGATCCAACGTTTTGGCCCGACCGGAGGCCCCCCACGGGAAGCGAGCCACCTCCACCTTGACCCCCTGCTCTTTGGCCTCATTCTCGGTGATGCCACACCAGGCCAGCTCCGGGTCTGTGAAAACGACCGCCGGGATGGCGTGCGGCTCGTAAGCGACCTTGTGCCCGGCAATCGCTTCGGCGGCGATGCGCCCTTCGTGAGTGGCTTTGTGAGCCAGCATCGGCTCCCCGGCCACATCGCCGATGGCGTAGATGTTCGGCTCCGCCGTCCGCCGCTGCTCGTTGATTTCGATGAAGCCCTTGTCGTTGACCTTGACCTTCGTATTTTCCAG
>CAZWZZ010000351.1:0-1258 GCA_964638395.1 uncultured Caldilineaceae bacterium | reverse complement strand
GCATCCTGAAAGGTGGCCCGGCCCTGAATCATAGTGACTTTTCGCTGCTTGGCAAGTTGCCCGGTCCCGCCCGTAAGCTGCTTGACGACCTTCTCCTTGAAACCGCGCAATTTATCCAGATCGATCTCCGGCTCGCTGAAGGTCACGCCCCATTCGGCTGCCTCCCGCGACTCGGTGATGAGCTTGGCGATGTGCAGCAGCGCCTTCGAGGGGATACAGCCCCGATAGAGGCAGACCCCGCCCGGATTTTCTTCCATATCAACGACAGTGACATCCATTCCTAAGTCGGCAGCCAGGAACGCAGCCGGATAGCCGCCCGGCCCGCCCCCGACGACCGCCACTTGTGTCTTTTCTAACGTTTCAGCCATATTGCTCTAGCCCTCCAAAGCCAGTAAGAAAGGTTGTTCCAACGCGGCAGCAACCCAGCGCAAGAAACGGGCCGCATCCGCCCCGTCGATGAGGCGGTGGTCGTAGGATAGAGCCAACGGCATCATCATCCTCGGCTCAAATTTGCCGTCGATATAGACCGCCTCTCTGTTGCCGCGAGCCACCCCTAAAATCGCTACTTCGGGATGGTTGACAATCGGGGTGAAGTTCGTGCCGCCGATGCCGCCCAGGTTGGTGATAGTGAAGCTGCTGCCCTGCAAATCCTCCATCGTCAGCTTCCGGTCACGGGCCTTTTGTCCAATTTCAGTCAATTCAACCGCCAGCTCGATGATATTCTTCTTGTCCACATCCCGGATAGAGGGCACGAACAGGCCCCGTTCCGTATCGACGGCCACGCCGATATGGTAATATTTCTTGAAAACGACCTCCTCATTTTCCAGATCAAGGCTGGCGTTAAATTTGGGAAACTGCTTCAAAGCCGCCGCCAAAACTTTGATGAGGATGGCCGTTACCGTCAGCTTACCGCCGGCGGCCTCGGCTCGCTGGCCGAACTGCTTACGCAGTTTCTCCAGCTCGGTGATGTCTGCTTTGTCGAAGTTGGTCACGTGGGGAATGTTAGACCAGGCCACGTGCATTTGCTTGGCCGTGGCTCGGCGTACCGCGTTCATGCGCTCCCGCTCGACATCGCCCCATTTGGTGAAGTCGGGCAGCGGCGGCGTTTCGATAGCCATACCGCCGGCGGCGGGCTTGTCCGGTTCGGCCTGCCGCTCCAGGTTGATATTCTTGACGTAACTCTTGACATCCTTCTGAGAAATTCGACCCGCCGGGCCGCTTCCCGGAATTTGGTTGATGTCCACGCCCAACTCTCTGG
>CAZWZZ010000350.1:0-6607 GCA_964638395.1 uncultured Caldilineaceae bacterium | reverse complement strand
AGGACGCAGCTTCGATACGGTTTCCGCTACGCTCCAACCTACTCAGGATGCTGGACTTGAGGTAGCTCTACAGATCGTCGTGGTTAGCGCGGAGCCAGTCCGTGACTGGCGTTTCCGGCCCAGAATCGCCAAGTCACGGACTTGGCTAGAGCGAAAAAAGCGGATTTTTGTCCTGTCCACGCTCAAATGCAGAGCTACCGGACTTGAAATCTCGCCTAAATTCTGGGACGCACCCAGCGTCGCCGGTGACTCGCTCCCAAAGCCACCTTCGTGTTATAATCCGGTGATATGCAATTTTTGAAGGGCACACTCGATCCATCACTACGGCCCACCTCTGCTGAGGCGTTGTTGACGGCCATCGGGGCCATCAACCGGGAGCTTGAGCTGCACCCGCTGCTCAAGCTGGCCACCCAACAAGCCTGCGCCCTGACCGGTGCGGAGTTGGCGGCGCTTGGTCTGGTCGGCGAGGACGGTCAGACAATCACCCTGACGGCGGTTCAGGGCATCCCCGGCGGCGAGGCCGGGCTGGAATTGGTGTCTGCCGCCGGCCTGGGCGGGCAGATTCTGGCCACCGGCGAGGCCCTCTGCCTGGCCCGCTTCGGTGATCTGGCCCCGGCCAACCGGCCCGATTTGGCCGATTATGGCGTGATGGGTGTGCCTGTTTTTTGGGAGAAGAAAATAGGGGGTCTGTTAGCTGTTGGGCTGGCCCCGCCGGGCCGTTTTCAGCCGGATCATTTCAACCGGCTGACCCATTTTGCCCAGCACCTGGGCCTGGCCCTGCATAACGCCCGCCGTTTCGAGCGGGAGCGTTACCGGACGGCCCGCGTCGAGACCATCAACGTCATCAACCGCTTGATCGCCAGCAGCCTCGATCTGGATACGCTCCTGCAAACAGCCGTCGAAGCGATTGCCGACCATCTCCACTATGCCAATGTGGCCCTGCTGCTGGTCGATCCGGCCAGCCCGGAGACATTGGTCTTGCGGGCTTCCAGCGGTATTTATGCCAGCCCGGAGGTAGCCGGTTACCGGCAGAGTATCCACACCGGCATCATTGGCGCAGCGGCCCGGAACCGTCGCAGCCTGATCGTCAACGATGTCCAGCGGGATGCTCGCTACATTCCTATTCCCGACGGGGAGGAGATTCGGGCCGAGTTGGCTATCCCGATCATCAGCGGCGATCATCTGGCGGGGGTTCTCAATATCGAAACCGAACAGCCGTTCAGCGAGGCGGATGGGGCCAGCTTCGCCCTGATCGCCGATCAGTTGGGGATCGCCATCGACAAGGGGTATCGCTTTGCCGCCGCCAAAGATGCTCTGGATGAAACCCAACTGCTGTACCAGACCAGCCAGCGGATCGGTATGGCCCTCGATGTGCCGGAGGTGATCGAGGCTTATCTGGAGCAGGTGGCCGCTCAGGGGCGCTACGCCTGCAATGTGGTGCTGTACGAGTTTGACGAGAGCGAGGCCCGAACCAGTATCGTCGTCTATGGTCGCTGGACACCGGAAGCGGGGCTGGTGCAGAGCGATGAGCGGTACGCCTACAGCCGGGATGCTCTGGACCCGCTGCTGGATGCCGGGCAGACGGTGACGATTGCCGATGTTCACCACGACCCTCGCGTGCCGGATGGCTTACGCCGGATACAGGCCGACGCGGATCGCCCGGCCATCGCCCTCATCCCGCTGATGGTCCGCGACCGGCGCATCGGCTCTGTCGTTCTCAGCGCCCCGGTCGTTCATCAATGGCACGAGACCGATCTCCAGCCCTACCAGGCCACCGCCGCCCAACTGGCCACGGCCATCGACAGCCGTCGCCAGCGCCATTTGCTCTACGAGCGGGGGCAGCGGTTGGCCGTGTTGGAGGAGCGGCAGCGGTTGGCCCGCGATTTGCACGACTCGGTCACTCAGCTTATTTTTAGCATCACCTTGATCGCCCAATCCATCGGCCCGGCCTGGCGACGCGACCTGGCCGAGGGGGAACGGCGCATCAACCGCCTGCTCGAATTGAGCCAACTGGCCCTGGCCGAGATGCGGACGCTGCTGGCCGAGTTACGACCGGCCCAGACTGCGCCACAGGCCGAGGCGGAACAGCGGGCGGCTGCGACTGCCATGCCCGGTGTCGTCCAAATCCAGCGGCACGGTTTGCCTGCTGCCATTCGTAAATATGCAGCCGATGTATCGGGCGACGAGCTGCGGCTTATGTTTGATATGGATCATTACCGGCCGCAAAGCCCGGAACGGGAAAAGGCCCTGTATCATATTACTCAGGAAGCCTGCAACAACATTATCAAGCACGCCGGGGCCGGGCAGGCCGCCATTCGGCTGCACAGCGATGACGAGGCCACCTACCTGACCGTCATCGACGACGGTCGGGGCTTTGCCACACCCTCGGGGCCGGTTTCGGCGCGAGGGGCGGGGGCCGCCGGGCTGGGGCTGATGACGATGCGGGAACGGGCCGAGGCCATCGGCGGGGTGGTGCATCTCACCAGCCGCCCCGGCCAGGGCACGACTGTCGTTGTCACCCTGCCCCATTGATAGTTGCTGAGAAAGGATCATTATGACTGCTGCCATTCGGGTATTGATTGTTGACGATCACGAAATCGTGCGGGAAGGGCTAGAGACTCTCCTGGGCGAAGAGCCGACGATTGAGGTGGTGGGCCAGGCCGCCAACGGCCACACGGCTGTCTCGCTGGCCGGTCAGCTACGGCCCGACATCATTTTGATGGATCTGGTCATGCCGGAGATGGATGGCCTGGAAGCCATCCGCCGCATCCGCCACACCGGGGCGGGGTGTGGCATCATCGTCCTGACCAGTTATGCCGATGACCGCCAGGTGCGGGAGGCCATCGAAGCCGGGGCCATCGGCTATCTGATGAAAGACGTCCTCCGCGCCGACTTGCTGGAGGCCATTCACAACGGGGCGGCGGGTAAACCCACGCTCCATCCCCAGGTCCAACATTCTCTGATGCAACAGGTGGTGACCCCGCCGGTCTCCCCCAAATTCGAGAGCCTGACCCGGCGGGAGCGGGAGGTGTTGCGCCTCATCGCCCACGGCCAGAGCAACAAAGAGATCGCCGCCTCGCTTTACTTGACCGAAGGCACGATCAAAGGGTACGTCAGCGCCATCCTGGCCAAACTGAACGTGGCCGACCGCACCCAGGCCGCTCTGTACGCGGTCAAGTATGGCCTGGTCGATCTGGAAGGGGGCTAACGACATTCCTAACTTTAGTTAGTCCCATCCCCTTCAAACGTTGGCGGACGCGGCCACACTATTGTCCGGCTGATCCTCTATCCTCAGCCAGAAGCGTAAGCGCCGCCCTTCGGTTATCATGGAAGGGCAACATTCTATCTGGAAGATTTAGGCAGTTCCAAGATTTAAATGATCCCAAAGTTGGATGATGAGTCAGTGGTCAGTTGTCCTTTGTCCTTTGCAACTGACCACTGACCACTGACCACTGACCCCAAGCTCCGATTTTTGGGATCATTATTTTTCTGGAACTCCCTTAGATGACGGAGTTAAAACTTGGCACTGCCTGCTATGACGCAACACGCAACAGTTACCTATGGTAGGTTCCGCCGTGCCTTATCGCCTCTTCATTGTTGATGATGCCCCGGTTGTCCGGGAAGCCCTGCGCTGGGCTTTTGAAGAGATCAACGATTTCGTCATCGTTGGCGAAGCGGCTGATGGCCCGGCGGCGCTTGAGCGGGTGGCCACGCTGGCCCCGGATGTGGTCATTCTGGACATCGAGCTACCCCGGCTGAATGGCTACGAGGTGGCCCGGCGGCTGAAAGCGTTGCCCCGGCCGCCGGTGATTATCTGCCTCACCGTCCACAGCGACCCGGCCATCCGCCGGCGCAGTCTCGCTCTGGGCGTCGATGGCTTTGTGGAAAAGGGCGCGGGCTGGGCTTCACTCATCGCCCAGATTCGGGCTGCTCTGGAGAAGGACGAGAAATGAAGAACGAAAAATCAAAAATGAGAAATCAGTAGCGTTCAGCATCCTGAGTAGACCGAGGCACGAGGTCGTATCGAAGGGTGCTGCGCTCTACTGAAAATGAAAAATGAGAAACAGGAGGAGTAATACATTATGTCAC
This sequence comes from uncultured Caldilineaceae bacterium, assembly GCA_964638395.1. GTDB lineage: Bacteria > Chloroflexota > Anaerolineae > 4572-78 > J111 > CAZWZZ01. The sequence goes on along the minus strand of CAZWZZ010000350.1, from coordinate 2,518 downwards.
TGGCAACATTGACCCTTATTGTCGAAATTGTGTTTTACCTGACGCTATGCGCCGGGGTGGTGGCCCAGTTGAAAGGGCTGTACAAATGGCACGACCGGCTGCAAGCCCCGGTGGTCATCCTCAACTTGCTGTTCATTATCTTTGTGATGATCCCCACCTTTCGGATCGTGGCCACCGACCTGCCGAGCGGCTTGAGCAACGTGCCGACGTTGGTGACGACGATGCACGCCGTTCTGGGAACCATCGCTCAGGGGTTGGCGATTTATATGTTCCTGGCCGGTTTTAAATTTGTACCCCGTAAAATTGGCGTGCTGCGCTACTGGATGTGGGCTACATTCGTCTTTTGGACGCTGACGGTGCTGTTCGGGATCGGTGTCTACATTCTTTACTACACCGGCGGCGACAGTGCGGCCCAGGAGGCCGTGGCCGAGCATAACGCCGATTTGGTCGAAGAGCATGCCGCCGAGGGCGTGACCGACGACGCGGCTCCCCCCGCCGCTGACAGCGAAGAGGCCGCCGAAGAGATCGTGGCCGAACATGCCGCCGAGGAGATTGTCGAGGAGGCCCCCGAAGAGCCGGCCGACGGTATTGCCGATGAGGTGGTTGATGAACACGCCGAGGCCGGCGTCGTCGAAGAAGTGATCGAGCCGACCGCAGCACCGACGGCCACGCCGGTGCCGACGCCCACCCCCACGCCCGCCCCCGTCCAGGTCGGCAGGCTGACCATCACCGACGCCGAAATCCACGGCGATCAGGTGACCATCACGCTGAGCGGCGTCACGCCGCCGGCCGAGGGCACGCTCTACGAAGCCTGGCTGGGCACGCCGGAGGAAGCGCCTTTCAGCCTGGGGCTGCTGACGGTCGAGGGTGACTCGATCCGTTACAGTTTCGTCGATCCCGAAGGGCGTAATCTGCTCGGTCTCTACAGCGATATGTTCATCACCGAAGAGCCGGTCGGGGATGCCGACCCGGCTCCCAGCGAGACCATCGCCTTTAGCGGGAGCGTGCCGCCCGCTGTCATCGACGGGGTGCGGTTGGCCGTCGTCTCCGATCCCGATACCCCCGACGGGGATGGGCCGCTTTTCAACGCCCGGGCCGAAGCGAACGCCATCGAGCTGGAGACCGGTTTCCAGGCCACCTACTCCATTCCTGAGGATGACTTGCCCGCGCTGAAAATCCAGGCGGAAGGGGTTCTCAATATCATCGACGGGGAAGGGGGTCCCAACTTTGGCGACAGCGACAATAGCGGCGACCTCTACAGTCCCGGCGACGGCTATGGTCTGTTGCCCTATCTGGAGAAGGGGCTGGCTCAAATCGAGGCGGTCGGCCAGGCGGAGGGAGCCACGCCGGACGTGCTGGCCCGCGTCGAGGAGGCGCGGACGGCCACCGAAAATGTCATCAGCCTGGTCGAGCGGCTGCGGGAGATCGAGTTACAGCTTCTGGAGGTGGAGAGTACCGCCGCCGCCACCGAGTTGGTCACGGAAGCCAACGACATCGGCATTGCTCTGCTGGATGTGGATGAGGCCGGCTTCAGCGACCCGACCCAGGCCGGAGCCACCGCCGCCTACACCTACGCCCAACTGGTGGCCACCATCGACATCTTCACCGAGCCGGAGCCGGTCATCGAGGAGGAAGCGGCCCCCGATTTGATCGACGAGGGGGCAGTTGATGAACATGGCGAGGATGTCGCGCCCGATCTGATCGATGAGTCGGCAGGTGAGGGGATGTCGGAGCATGCTGGGGAGTGAGGTTGGAGAGTGGGAGAGTGGAAGGTGGTGGTAGCGAAGGATGGGACACGCTATTGGTGTTTTGAAGAAGGCGAACAGAACCAAGCTATCGAAACGGCGCGTAAGCGTAAGATGAAGGCCAAAGGCTATGCCGCCGCTGAGATTGCGGAGTTGACCGGTCTTGTCCCTGGCTGACATCGAGCGGTTGTAAGCCGCAGCTTGAGCCTGTTTAGCCCGTAAGCCATTGATCCGACAAAAGCCCCTCAACCCAGTTGCTTGAGGGGCTTTTTTGTTGTGATCCGTCCGGGCTGGTTCATAAATAGGTTGACACTTTTTTACCCGCCGGGTATCTATTCAGCCGTTGCCTTAAAAACAGCGATTTCATAGCGGGGATTAGGAGATTAGGAGATTTTATCTAAAAATTTATCCCCTAATCCCCAAATCCCCGCGAAAAATGATCGTTTAGGGAGGCTGCTGAATAGTTACCCCGCCGGATTGAACAACGTCACTCCGTAAAACGCAAAACGTGAAACGTGAGGTGTTGTTTTGCCAAAATTATTACGTTTTACGCTTTACGTTTTACGACGGTGTCAACCAAATTTCTTGGGGATATGAACCATCCCTGTAACTGGGCCATAAATTTGTGGATGGTTATGGTCAAATGGGGGGACGTGGCTTCGACTTCCGCCAGGCGGTCGAGCGATAGGTAGAAAACCGTGCCGGGGTGGGTGACGATGACCGAGGCTGAGGTCGGGGAGGCCATAGGTGTTTCAATCTCGTGGATCGAGATG
>CAZWZZ010000349.1:1260-6609 GCA_964638395.1 uncultured Caldilineaceae bacterium | reverse complement strand
TTAGCCTCAAATTGCTCAGATTTCCGCCTGAAATTGATGTCGGAAACCTTTAGGGGCTTGAACTGTGATGTTATTTTCCTGGCCGTTGATAACCCCGACGATAGCCATTAAAAACCTGGCGCGTTTCTTCGATGGTGACAAAGGAACGGGCATCGACGGCGTTCACTAGCCCCAAGAGGTGAGCGATCTGTCTCCGGGTGGCCACGATATCGATGATATGCACCGGCCCGGAGCGTCCTTCAGCCTGGAGGTGGGTGGCCCCGTAACCGGCTTCGCGGACTTGCTCCACAATCTTTTGCCATTGACTCATTGAAACGATACGGATGTTGACGTAACCCAGGGCCAGTTTGTTTTCCAGCCAGACCCCCAGCAGCGTCCCCATAGCAAAACCGCCACTGTAGCCGATCACGCTCCAAAAGCTGTCAAGGTCGCCGATAACCCGGGCCACGGCCAACACCCAGATGGTGACCTCGATAAATCCCAGCAAAGCCGCCCAATAACGCTGGCCTCGCATAATCATAATCGTGCGGATCGTACCGAGTGAGACATCGGCCACCCGTAAGTTGAAGATCAAAAGCGCATTGCTGACAACCAGCCAAGACATTGTGAAATCCATCGGACTTTTCGCCTCGTTTGCCACCAGTCGGGATGAACGTGGGCCTCTAAATCAGGAACAGGCCCTAGCGTTTTGAGTGAATGTTTGCCGTTCTTTGTTGAGCGCGGCAACTTCGTCACAGTTTTTTTGTTATTGATTGTCATTTTTACCTCTATCACTAATAAAAAAGTGCGTCTCGCCGGCCTGGGTGCTGACTCTGAGATATTGTTCCTGGGTTGCCTTACAAGTGACGCACAGCGGCGTCTCCGGCATAAATTCTAAGCGGGCCGGATCGATGGGTGTGCCACACTGTTCACACAGGCCGTAAGTTCCCCGCTCCATACGCTCCAGAGCGCGGTCGATCTCTCGTAGCTGCCGCTCCAGATCTTGCGTGCGACTGACGGTCGAGGTTCGCTCCAGATTGCCATCCTCATCCTCCCGCTCGGTCTCGTCATACAACATCCGGCGCAGATAGGATAATTTGAAGCGGATTTGGTCACGCTCATAAAGAAGCTGCTTTTCTAATTGTAACAACATATTATTTGTTAACATCTTGATCTCTCATATTGTTTTATAACCGGCAAAAAAAATAGACTGCTCCACAATAGGAGCAATCTAACCCACAGATGACTTTCTGTATTGTTAAGGCCGGGTTTAAGCTCAGGTGCGGCTGTAGCTCAGGGTCAAAGTCCGCCAACCCGACACAATAATGATGGCTACAAAAACGGATACCCAAATAATAAGGGGCTTATCGAGAGTCATAAAGTGCAACATAGTGGCCCCCAGTCCCAATAGAATGAAGGAAGCGACGAGATCAAACACTATATTGACCAATATTTCCGGCATAATTTTCCAAAGATTGTGTTTCATTGTTGACCTCCTGGCATTTTTTGTGAATTACACACAAAAATAGGGGTATCCCTTGATAGGGAGTACCCTGTTTTTACCTTGATTGATCGCCACCCACGTCCATCATTATTATAACCTGCTCGTGTATAAAACTTGTCAAAAAAAGCTACGAATGATGTATGAAACGCCACTTACGCAATTCAGACTTCGGAAGTCTCGTTTTCCGGTCAACTGGGTCACTCATCGAGTTTATTCAGTGTCGCCTTTGAATGAATAGCCAATCCCCGGTACAGTCAGGATATAGTGAGGATTTTGAGGGTCTGTTTCCACTTTGGCCCGGAGCCGGCTGACCAGACCCCGAATCAAATCCCGGTCGCCCTGGCCGGTGTAGCCCCACACCCGCTCGACAATGGTCTCGGGGGGGATCACCTGGCCCCGGTTAATCATCAAGGTGTAGAGCAGACGAAACTCCAGATGTGTCAAACGCTGAGTCGATTTACCGGCCACCTCCACCGTTCGATTTTCGGGGTTTAAGGAGAGACCGGTACTCATCAGAGGGGGCAAGCTCAAGGTAGGCAGACTCCCGGTTCGACGCAGCAGCGCCCCGATTTGAGCAATCAGCACTTTAATGCTAACGGGAGGGGGTATCACCAAATCGGCCCCCACCTTGAGCAGCTCACATTGCAGAGGTTCATCAAATCTGTCCATCATAAAAATCAGAGGAACCACGGCTTCCGCTCGCACTCGACGCGCCTGCTGTGGCGTTGGGTGAGGCAGGGCGACCAAAATGAGGTCAGCCGGTCGCTCCGGCCATTGTTGCATGGCCCGGTCAAGTTGCGTGGCCGTGGTGACCGCCAACCCGGCCCGTTGTAAAGCCATCGAGAAGATAGCCACATCGTCAGGATCTTCCGCAATTAAGAGGGCAAACATAACACAAACCTCTGACAACAGTTATGGGATGTTCAGAACGAGGTAACTATACTTCAAATGATGAATTTCCGCCATAGCAGGCGGCTTTGCCTTGAGGCGTCAATTTTCCCCAAAGGCTCTGGCGATTTCCCCTCACCTGACTATCAGGTATATATCGTCGAAATAAGGTATGAATGATGTCAGGCTACCAGGCGATAAGCGTAGACAACTGAGTCGGGAGTTGTGAGGTTTTTCTCAATGTTGACTTCGGCTGCGATGTGAAATATAATCGTTCTCAATAATCTACAAGACACAATCTCAATAACAAAAATTGGTGATTTCGGTAACGTGCTGCCGGGACAACACCGTGGCTATCACAGGAAGCCGCTGACAGCAAGTCGGCGGCTTTTTTGTATCCTGGTGGCCTAATCATCGACGATCAATTAAAAAAGAGGTCCATATGAACGAATCGTCGCAAACTCCGGTTGATGTTTCATCCGTGTTACGGGTCGTGGCGGGTGAAGACCGCTTCGGCGAACATCGCGGACTGGGTATTAGCGCCATTGCTTTCAAAGTAACGCCACAAGATATTGATGGCTTACTCATCATCGAGAACAGTTTTCGAGAAAAGGGCGGCCCGGCCCGACACCTCCATTATGAGCAGGAAGAGTGGTTCTACGCCGTTGAGGGTGAGTTCATCGTTGAGATAGGCCAGGAGAGGTTTAGACTCAGTCCGGGCGATTCACTGCTCGCTCCCCGTCAGGTTCCCCACGCCTGGGCATCGGTGGGGGAGAGGGGCGGTCGAATGTTGATCGCCTTTCTGCCCGCCGGTCAGATGGAAGCCTTTTTTCGAGAGGTAACGAAGGCCAATACCATGCCGCCCCAGGACCCGGCGTTATGGCGTTCTCACGGTATGGAATTGATCGGACCGCCTTTGTTAGGTGGGTAGGGTTATTGTGTTGCAAACTATTGAGTTTACCTGTTTAGCTTTCAAGGAGAATGTAATGTATGGAACTGATGTTGGGATCTTATCGGATCGTTATAGAGCGAATCCCGTTTACGCCGTTTGAATTGGCTCATTGTTATGATCAACTCGCCGAAAAATGGCACCGCTTGGTCCACAATCTAGGTTTTAGCCAAGCCTATCACCATCTGTTTCAGCAAATTGTTCAAGCGGGTTATTTGGCTAACTGTCCACCAAATGGCCGCGTCCTTGATTGCGGAATCGGCGCGGGCGACTTGAGTCTGGCTCTCGCGGCAACCATTCCGGGACCACTGTATGTGGATGGGGTTGACATCTCTCCTAAAATGTTGATCCAGGCGGAGCAATCGCTTTGTGGGGTGGGGGTGAGGGGCCAATTTCACAAAGATAGTATTGAGCGGCTGCCTTTTAGCGATCAAATGTTTGACTTGGTGATGACGGCCCACGCCCTGGAACATTTGCCTGATCCTCAGCTCGGCTTACGAGAGATGGTGCGGGTGGCCAAGCCCAATGCTTCCGTTCTGATTGTTATGACTCAGCGGAGTTTGTGGGGATATTGGATACAACATCGATGGCGCATTCATTTGGCTGAGCCAAGTACATTGACCCACTGGATGGCTGAAGCAGGCTTGGGCGATATACAAGCGTATCGGTTGCCGGTCTCATTTTGGACGCGGAATGGCAGTATGGCTGTCGTTGGTCGCAAACAAACGTCGGGCCATCCTCCTAGCGGAACACTGCCAAAGCGCATCACCGAGTTGGAGCAACTGGGCCAATTGTTATTAGAAAGATTTATGATTGAAAACAATCTCGGTGGAGTCGAGATCTAATCAGCAGTCGGATAAAATGGCCGATCCAAAATGTCCGTGACTTGGCGAGTTATCTGGGCCAAAGCCGCAAGTCACGGACTTGCTCTGAGCGAGTTAACTGTTCAGGTATTTACGCTCTGGTGTACTACCACGACAACGGCATTGGCCCCCACACAAAGTGGCCCCTGCGGTCGATGTAGCCATAGCCAGCCTCGACTTCGACGCGGGCCAAGCCGTTCCAGAACCCTTCGGCCCCTACAAACTGTGGTTCGATGACTACCTGTCCGGTGGGGTCGATGAAGCCAAACGTATCGCCGATCTGCACCGCCGCCAGCCCCTCCGAGAAGGCGGCTTGGCTGCCCGGCGCGGACTGCCACAGCCCGTACTGCGGCTCGATGACGACTTTCCCGGTCAGGTCGATCAGACCCCACTGCCTACCGACGGCCACCCTGGCCAGACCATCGACAAAGTTCCAGGCTCCATCAAACTGGGACGGAATGACTTCCCGGCCAGCCAGGTCGATGTAGCCCCACTGGTCGCCGCGCAGGACGGCGGCCAGTCCTGCGCTGAACTCGTTAGCCCCATCATACTGCGGCGCAACGATAATTTGCCCCTGGCGGTCGATAAAGCCAAATTTGCCGTTCTCGTAGATATTGGCTCGCCCTTCGTTAAAGTAGCCGACCATCTCGAATTGGGGGTCGATGACCATCCGGCCGGTGGTGTCGATGACGCCCCATTGCCCAAAGGTCTCCACGCGGGCCAACCCTTCCTGGAAGGGGACAATCGAGTCATACTGCGGTTCGACAATCAACCGTCCGTCCCGGTCGATGAGACCCCATTTGACCCCGTCCAGAACGGCGGCCCGCCCTTCGGAAAAGGCAAACACGGCCTCATACTGTGGCTCAACCACCACCTGGCCGTTTTCATCCAGAAAGCCGAATTTGTTATTTTGTTGAACGGCGGCCCGCCCTTCGCTGTACCGCTCCACGTAATCATACTGCGGCTCAACCACCACCTGGCCGCTGTGGTCGATGAAGCCCCACCGTCCCTGCTCATCGCTGATGGGGAAGAGGGCCGGTTCATCCGGCACGACCGGTTCGACCGAGGCTGCTTTTTCATCTTCATCAGACCCACTCGCCTGATCCGGCTTGACCGCCGCCGTTTCGCTGATCTCTTCATAAACCGCCGCCGCCCAGGCGGAGAGG
>CAZWZZ010000349.1:0-1160 GCA_964638395.1 uncultured Caldilineaceae bacterium | reverse complement strand
GACCGCCGCCGTTTCGCTGATCTCTTCATAAACCGCCGCCGCCCAGGCGGAGAGGGCTTCGACCTCCGCCGCGCTCATTTCCGCCGTCCCCCGCCCATCGAGGTAGTTGTTGTCTTGATAGAGCGGGCCGTACCCGTAGAGCCAGGCATCGAACTGCTCCCACTTGGCCGTCTCGATCCAGCCGTCGCTGAAATCAGTGGTGCTACCCCCGGCGCAGGGCGTCGTTCCGGCCATTGCGTAGCCGTAGACCAGCACGACCAACTGCTGGCAGGTGTCCGGCTCATCCGGCAACGGGCCGATAGTCCAGGCCAGTGCCGTCGGGCCGGTGGCGCTGACTCGGCCACTGGCTAACTCGGCGTAGGTCAGGCTGCCCCAGGCGGCGATGGCTCGCTCCCAGGCCGCTCCCTCGATCTCACCCCGACCGTTGAACAGGAGCCGCTGCTTGTCGATCTCGGTCTCGAAGGGGGCAAAACGGGCCACGAGGTCGCTCCAGGTTTGGCTGTGGGTTCCCAGCAGCGCGGCAGGCTGGGCCTCGTCAGGACACAGGCCGATCAAGGCTTGATTGTCGGCGGTGATGATGAATTGATGGCAGACGCTTTGATCCTTTTCAAAGAGGGCCGGTCCTTGCCAGAGCAGTAAATTGGCGGTTGGGGCCTCGCCGGTGGCGGTCTGGTCGCTTTTTGCTACCGCCTCTTGCACCTCGACCGTTTCAAACTCCTCACTTGTGGGCTGCACGCCGCAGGCCGCACCCGCGAGGGTGACAACGATTAAAAGGACAGTGAGCCAACTTGTTTTTATTGTGTTCATCGTAAATTTTATCTCCGTCTAAGGGCAATCGGCTGCCCCGTTCCAAAATTGATGATTGATTTAACAAACCCGGTCATCATACACCCATTTTTACCTGACTGCCTGTCCGCCGAACGGCAACTAACCGTCGCTTGACCGTCGCCTCGGCGTTGATTTTGCCGGTTGTGTTGTGACTAATGGCCTAAATTCTTAACGCCACTTTGATGGTAAAATAGTAAGACAATGAGCCAAGTACGATGATAGGGAGGCAGAATGGCATTAATACCGGGGCTGCGAGAGACCAGAATGAGTGACCAGACAAAGAGCAAGGCGCAGTTGATTGATGAATTGCAGGAGATGCGCCACCGGGTCGA
>CAZWZZ010000348.1:0-6617 GCA_964638395.1 uncultured Caldilineaceae bacterium | reverse complement strand
TCCCAAAACAGGGCAATCCGCAAAAAATCATTTCTGAGGATAGCCTCCCGCTCCGGCGTTGCGCCGAGGAGTTTGAGGGCGGGTGTCACGGTGGCCTCGACGGGCCAGGTGATGCCCAGAGCAGCCACGGGGGGCGGGCGAGTCGGCCTGGTGATTGTGACTGGAATGGGGAGGACATCCACCCAGCCCAGCTCACCACCGGCCACGACCGGAAGGCGCTGCCACGTCCGGGGCTGGTAGGGGCCGGTGACGAGGAAATAGTCACCGGGCGGCGTCCCCGGCGGGACCGGCACGGTGTGGGGGTCCTGGGTGAAGGTCCAGAGCGGCCAGCGGCTCGTCGGTAGGCCGCCGGGGTGGAGATTATCCTGCCCGCCGTACAAATGCTGTTCAGCATCAACCAACTGGGCCAGGATGCTGTAATCGATGGTTAGCGGCTGTTGGGCTTGCCAGAAAAGGGTCAAATCGAAAGATTCTCCGGCCGATTTCGTTCGAGCGTCGAGATTGTAGCCCAACAGGGTCAGTTGGTGGCCGAAGTTGACCGGTTGTGAGACATCGACCGCCGGTAGCGTCCTCCCGTCGAAGGTGTGCTTGAAGGGGCTGTCGAAGCGATCCAGGTAGAGCAGTTTGAGCAGAAGCAGGCCAATGGCCAGGCTGGTGAAGATAGCCACCTGGCGCAAGGGCAACATATTTTTAGGGGCTGATGCCGGAGCAGGCGGCGGATAGTAGCTCGGTTGGGGCCGAAAGTCACCGATGAGGATCAAGATCAGCAGCGCCCCGGTCAGCAGCGAAATCCCGTTGGCCACCAGCCGAGTCTGGGTGTCGGCCAAGAGGAGGCGCAAATGGTGTTGACCGGCCGGCATCTCCAGGCCGATCAGCCCCCGTTCGGTGACCGGGGCGACCGCCACCGGTTGGCCATCGACCTGGGCCTGCCAGCCGGGGAAGTAGAAGGTGTGGAAGCGGAGGGGGGTCGGTTGGGGCGTGTCGAGGGTCAGCTCGACCCGGTTGAAGCCGTAGTCGATGGCCTGGATGACGGCCTCCGGCGGCAGAGCGGCCTGGTCGAGACGCTCAATCTCTGCCCCGCTGCGGTAGAACGGCTCCAGCGGCGATTCCTGGGGCCGCTGCTCGACCCACCGGGGTAGATATTCGCCAAAAGAGGTCGTGCCAATCGCGCCAATGCTGCGCTCGTAGGTCATCATTCCGGCCAGGGTAGGCGGAGCCGGAAGCGGATCGTGGTAGCCGGGGTAGAGGAGCGGCGCGGCGGAGAGAAAAATAAGCAGGATGCCGCCGGCGGTCAGGCCGACGCGCCAGGCCGGAGGGGCAGCGGCGACGGTCACCCCGGTCAAGATGGCCAGCAGAAAGGCGGTGGCGATCAAGAGGCGGCCGGGATGTTGAATGAAGGGCAGCAGGGGCAGACGATTCCAGACAGGAGTGGAGAGAGGGAGCATCATAAAGATAGCGCCGGCGAGGCCGGTGAGAGCCAGGAGAAGCAGCGGGACGGCGGCGCTGAGACGCTGAGGCGCGGCGGCGTTGCTCTGGCGACGTTTGGTGAATGACCAAAATAAAAATATAAGACCAAGGAGCGCCAAACCGACGTGAGCCAGGCCGAGCGTAGCGGGGAAATCAGGGTTGAGGAGGCCGGTGTTGGCCGGGGGGGGAAACGAGAAAAGATCGCCGAGGCTCAGGAAATGGGCGCGGTAGTCGAAGTCGGGCGGGGTGATGACCCGCTCGATCTGGACGAACTCTTTTTCGAGTACAGCCGGTAGCCAAAAGAAGGCAGACAGGCCGAGGCCCAGAATCAGTGCAAGGCCGGTTCGCTTGAAGATTTCTCTGGGAGGAGACAGGTCAGACCAGGGAGACTCCGGCAGCTCAAAAAAGAGCCACTCCAGAAGCAAGTAGACAATCAGCAGCGGAAAGAAAATCAGGCTGGAGATGTTGTGGATGATGAGGGCTAAGGCGATAAAGAGGGCGCTCAGGAGGATGTCGCCGGGCTGCCCCCGCCGTTTGAGCCGGGTGACGGTCCAAAAAGCGAAGGGCACAATCGCGGCGGCCCAGACCGCCGGCAGGCTGCCCCGTACCAGCGCGTTGACCAGTTGGGCCGGGGCGTAAGCGTAGGCCACCCCGGCCAGGAGTGCGGCCTGGGGACCGAGTCGCTCTTTGATGAAGAGGTACATGCCGCTGCCCGCGACGAGCAGGGCCAGACTAAAGGAGGTGTTGGTGGCGGTGACAAAATCGAGGCCAAGCCAATGCAATCCTTCGGTCAGGTAGTAGGCCAGCGGCGCATAAAAGACAAAGAGCGGTTGGCCGTAGCCATAAGCCAAATCGGGCAGCCAGCGGGGGAAGATGCTGCCCTGTTGCAGGGCAGCATCAAGGGCCACGACCCGGTATAGGTGGAGCAAGCCGTCGGCGCTGCGGGGCAGGGTTGGTTGAAAAAAGGGGGTGATGGCCGGGAGGGTGAGGAGCCAGACAAGAATGAGGCCGAGAGGTAACCTGGAGATTAGAGATTGGATGAAATGTGTCATTAAGGGGCATAGTATACGACTATTTATTGGGCAGACAAATTATTAAGGACACCCCCTGATACCTTTGACTTTGACACCTGCGATGAGCGTACTACAATAGGAGGTGTAGACATTTTTGATGAGCCAAAAATGTTCGGATCATTTATGGAAAGAGGACAACAAATGGGTGAAAAACGATTAAGCGAGTTACTCAATGAGCTTCGATCTGAAATCAGAAAGTTAGAAACGACGGAGGATGAATCGCAGGAACAACTGGAAGATTTGATCGAGCGGATTCAGCAACGACTCGACCGGCCGGATGAAAAGAAACATCAAAACTTAATAGAAAGTTTGGATGAGTCGATCCGCTACTTCGAGGCGACCCATCCCACGCTGACCAGAGTGTTGGATAATATTATGATGTCGTTGAGCAGTATGGGAATTTAAGCATGCCTCCTTCAAACCGCCTCTACTTCTTGGATAATTTACGCGCCTTTGTCATTATGTTGGTCGTCGTGCTACACGGTTCGATCACCTATATGGCCTTTGCGCCGCCCTGGTGGTACGTGCTGGATGAACAAAGCCACCTCATTTTTACGGCATTGGTCCTGCTCATCGACGTGCCGATTATGTTGATTATGTTCTTCATCGCCGGTTATTTTGCCTTTCCCTCACTGGTCAAGCGCAACACCGGCGCTTTTCTCAAGGATAAATTTATTCGGGTTGGGCTGCCCTGGATTTTTGGGGCGTTGCTGTTGGCCCCGCCGACGGCCTATATGATCTACTACAGCCGTGGGGTGCCGATGAGTTTCTGGGAATTTTGGCGCACCGATTTTTGGGGACCGGTCTACCAGCAATCGGTTTACTGGTTTCTGGGGGTTCTATTCCTGTTTTTCAGCCTCTTTAGCCTGGTTGGGCGACGATTGCAAGGGCTGGAGCGCGTCACCACCCACCCCACGTGGCGGCTTTTTCTCGGCTTTGGCGGGCTGATGACGCTCGGCTTCCTGCTGCTCAACCTCATTTTTCCGCTGGATACCTGGAGCCACGTCTATCTGTTTGTCTTCCAACCGCTGCGGGTTCCGCTCTACATCGGCTACTTTGTGTTGGGCATCTATGCCTATCACCACCGCTGGTTTACGCAGGATGGTTATATGCCCCGCCTTTCGGTCTGGCTGCCTCTGTGGCTGGGGGCCGGCCTGCTCTACCTCGGCTATCGCTTCACCATCCCGGCGGAAGCCCAAACCACCATCATTTTGAAAGCGGGTAACGCTATGCTGTTCAACGCCTTCTGTCTATCCTCGTTGCTGGCCGGCGTGGCCCTCTTCAAGCGGTACGTCAACACCGACACCCTCTTCTGGCACAGCCAGGCCAACAGCTCCTACGGCATCTACTACGTTCACCCTTTGATTTTGTATCCCCTGGCCCTGCTCTTCGTCTCCATCTCGCTGCCCCTCTTCTTCAAAGCGCCGTTGGTTATTCTCTTGGGCTTGCTGTTGTCCTGGGCGTTTAGCGCCCTGGTCTTGCGGCAACTACCGCTGCTGCGGCGGGTTTTCTAACCAGCTCTATTCAGCCATCCCGCCCAGCCGCTCGACCCGCCCCCCACTTTCGGCGGAGCGAGCGGCAGCGGCCAACACCTCGACGACGCGAGCCGACTCCGGGACAGGCACAGCCACCGGCTCGCCGGTCAGCAGATGATCGGCCAGGTTACGATGGAAGGGGAACGGCTCGCGGGGCGGCAGCGTTAATCGCTGTTCGACCAGCCGCCCGGCGGAATGGCGACGCTGCACGATCAAATCGGGCGGCATCTCGGTCGGCGGGATGTCGCGCTGTTGAAAATAATGGAGCGGATCGACCTGATGGACGGTCACCTGCCGCCACTGGCCGACGATAGCCCCCTCGGTGCCGAGCAGATACCATTTCGGCTTGGGAATGGCCGCGATGTCGGAGTGGATCAGTTCCGCCTCCTGCCCCCCGGCAAAACGGAGTTGCACCCGTTCCTGGTCGGCGTTGGTCACATCGTGCCAGACCCGCTTCTGGCGCGTGCCGATGACAGCCGTCGGCGCGTCCGGCATCAAACTCAAGACCCAATCCAGATAGTGCGCCCCCCAATCGTAGGTCGTCCCCCCGGAAATGGGGGCGTGGGAATGCCAATACCCGCAGGGATGATTGAAGCCCCCCACGAACGTCTCCATATAAAAGAGATCGCCGATCAAGCCCTCGGCCAACGCTTGTTTGATGGCCAGATAATCGACATCCCACCGCCGGTTCTGGTGACACCCCAGATGCCGGCCCATCTTGGCGGCCAGCCCCATCATCGCCTCGGTTTCCGCCGGGGTCAGGGCCAGCGGTTTCTCGCAGATGACGTGCTTGCCCGCTTCCAGCAGCGGCAGGGCCAGCCGGGCGTGGCTGTTGGGCGGCGTGGCGATGATAACGACTTCAACATCAGGATCAGCGGCCAGCGCGCCGGTTGATTGAAAAATGTGGAGATCAGGAAAGTCTCGCCGGGCCTCAGCCAGCCGTTGCGGGTTGAGATCGCACGCGGCTCGCAAGGCCAGGCCCGCCGTGGCCTCGATCCCCTGCCCGTGCAATTGGCCCACAGCCGGGGAGTACCCGACCAGGCCAACGCCGAGGGTCTGGCCGCTGTTTGGTTGCCCGGCTAATTGGCGCAGCAGCCGATAAAAGAGTTGTTGGTAAGCCGGGTCGCTGTAGGCCCGGAGGGTCGTGCTGGCTACCTGGCCCGTCCCCACAGGCCGGTTGACGACAACCGGACTATGCTGGTATTGCCAATCGACGTAAAGCAGCGTTTCGGCCCGGTCCGATTCGATCTTCAGCGCGTGATAGCGGTTGTTGATATAAAACGAGTCGGGCAGCCGGGTGGCCAGGGGATGGGCGGGATCGGTGAAGAGAACGCGCAGCTCCATCGCCGGGCCGGTCTCACCCGATTGGACGCCGAAAAGTTCGGGCAGGGGATCGGCTGAGGGGTCGATAAGCCCCAAACAGCCGCCGCCGGCCTCGACGAAACGGCGCAGGCGGGTCTGGTCCGTCGGGGATAAGTGGGCCGGCCGGCGGACGACCACCACGTGGCTGTTCAGTTCGGCGGGCAACTCGGCCGACCAGTCGATCTGAACGGCTGAAATGGTTTGCAAATAGCCGAGCAGTGGGGTAAGTTGGGTGTCACACTCGCCCGTCACGAAATGGACGGCCAGGCGTGGATGGGTTATCATAACTGTCTCCTTTGTTGCGTATCCGTAGATTTGGCCCTCTCCCACTCTCATTGACCTCAATTTTCAATCGACGTGGACAGCGGCCCACGCTGGATATTCATCCGGTAAAAGCGGCCCCATAAAAGTACCATACTATTGACTATTTATCAAGATATTGTCAAGGTATAGAGCGAGCAAGGTGCATCTTGTCAAACTTTGCTTAATCTCAACTTAATCAGGCGAACCTAATGTAGGAAGGCAACGATTGAGAGATGAACGGTATCTAGGGAGTTCCAGAAAAATAATGATCCCAAAAATCCGAGCTTAGGGTCAGTTGTCCTTTGTCAGTGGTCAGTTGCAAAGGACAACTGACAAATGACCACTGACTCATCATCCAACTTTGGGATCATTTAAATCTTGGAACTGCCCTATATCAGCCGTCGCCTTAAAAATAGCGATGTCATAGCGGGGATGAGGAGATGTGGGAATTTTATATAAAAATTTATCCTGTACAGTCTCGACGGCGGCGGTTTGGGGGAGGGAATCGGCGGCCCCGGTCAGGATAGACACTGTGGCACAAGTCCCTCAGATACCGATTCAGCCGGTTGGCAAACATCGGGGGAGGCGCATTAAAACGACGTTGGTAATGGGTGTCAGACATCAAAAAACCGCCTTTCGTCTATTTGACGGCGGCGGTCGGTTGCGGTATGCTTCTAACACTAGACCGTCCCCACTTGGTCTGGTCATCGCCTCAGATGTTCGCAGCATCGTGAGGCTTTTTTAGTTTGATATTTGAGTCATCTTACCAGAATATGCGTTCTTTGACAAGGGAGGGAAAATGAGGCGCCCGCAGACTTACTCATTTTTCGGGGGCGTATATCTGAGTTACGCTGAAAGGCAACACAGCCGTCACGCC
>CAZWZZ010000347.1:0-6624 GCA_964638395.1 uncultured Caldilineaceae bacterium | reverse complement strand
CTTCAGCCTCAGCCATCGCAATCTCAGCTTGAGTTCGGATTTCTTGAAGAAAAAGCCGGCTGGACACCCCCGCCTCGAAACCGGCGCTATCTTTCCGGGGCGGCAACAGCGTCCCCACTTCGATACCCCCGGTATCCACCAAAGTAAAATCTCGCCCTCCCCAATCGGCGTCGCCATAGAGACGATCACGAGTGGTTCCGGCGAGATCCTCAACAATCGCTTTCCGCTGCCCCACCAACCGGTTAAACAAGGTTGATTTACCGACGTTGGGCCGCCCCACCAGGGCTACAATCGGCTTTATTTTAGCCAAATTCTCCACTCCCCAGTTGATCTAACAGACGGCGATACCCCTCCGGGTCTTCCGGCCCTAAATTCAGAATCGCCTGGATTGTCTGGGCCGCTTCGGTCCGCATACCGTTCTCCAACTGCATATCACCAAGCGTATCATACTCGGCAATTGCCTCTTTAGTCATTCCGTTTTGGGCATAAGCAATAGCCAAACGTTGGCGTAAATTCATATCGTCCGGGTTACCGGACGACAGATCTTTTAACACCTCTACCGTTTTCAGGGGCGACTGGCGTTGATAAAGAGCAAGCAATTTATCAAGCATAATAATGGCTTCGCGGATTTTATTCTGCCGGTAATACAGGTCGATCAAACGACGCTGTATTTTATCATCATTGGGTTTGAGCTTGTTTAACTCTTCATAAACCCGCGTAGCCCCGGCCCAATCAAATCGTTGGTTCAGAATGTCGCCCATTCGTCCCAAAATATCGATCCGCCAGCGATTGCCATTCTCGATTGTTCGCGTTAAATGCAACGCTTCGTTGTACTTTTTGACAGCCTTATCTATCTGGGCCAATTGATAATGGGAGTCGGCCAATATGAGATAATTTTGGAGGGCTTGCTCAATATCGCCTCGTTCCTTGTACACGTCAATCAACTCAGACCGCACTCTGATATCCATCGGCGCAATATCGAGGACTTTCTTGTACACCTCGACCGACTGTTCAGGCGTGCCGCGCATTTCGTGTATCTTGGCGATGTAGAGATATTTGGAAACGGCTTCCTCGGTTCGGCCCTGTTTGAACAGAATATCGGCCAGACGAACATGGAGCGGCAGATAGGCGGGCGCATTTTGAATAGCCCGCAGGCACTCCTCCGAGGCCGTCATCAACAAATTACGCTTTAGATAGCGGCTGGTCAAGGCCATCGCGGAGATAACCACCTCCGTCTGTGGCGTTTCCAGATAATCGGCCAGCGTCATCATCCCCTCTTCTTCGGTCGCATCCATCAACTGCCGAGCTTCGAGGGCTTTTCTCTCCCAAGCCGGGTGCGCGAAGAAGGTCTCGATGGTCCTGATAAAGGTGTTAATCTTATCCGTATCGCCCTGCCCCAAATAATCATTAACCACATTGTCATAACGCTGTTGAAGCGTTTGTGTCTTATGACCTTGCACCAGCCGCAGGTCAACCGTTTTAATGACCTCTACAAACTGTTTCAGGGCCGAGTCCAGTTTGCCATTTTCATAAAAGATTTCGCCCAGCGTAAATTGGGCACTCAAATTGTATTGGCTATCCTGAGCCGCTGCATTGAGCATCTCCACCGCCTGGTTGAACTGGCCCAATTCTTTCCAGAGCAACCCCAGATTGAAATAGAGAGATGGGTTTTGCATACCGGCCTGTACCACTTTGTGATAATTATTAGCCGCCTCAGATAACTTGTCGTTCGCTTGCAAATCAATAGCCTGGATGATGAGCATTGTATTTTGAGGCTCACTATTGTCTTCAAAAACGACATTGGCCAAATTGGTCAACGCCTTTTCTTGAGCCGCCCCGACTAATCCCTTTTTCGGCGCATCATCAGCCCCTAATTCATCCTCCATCGCAAACGGATCTTCAAAAAGATCATCCCCGTAGTCGGCAAAAGGATCAGCTTCTTGCTTGGCCGGTGGCGTCTCGCTAATCATATCCGCCTGAATAGGGCTGCCACTTTGCAACGCCTCTCTGGCTGTCTCCAGGCCGGGATCATCAGGCACAAGCTCATCGATCTGTTGGATCACCTTCATGGCCGCCTCGATATTTCCCCGCTGCTGATACACGGCGGCTAAACTGAGCAGTTGCCGGGCGGCGAGGCGGGGTTGACCGTTTTGGTTGAGCGCATTGGCCAGCTTGCGATGGGCCTCGACCTGGTGCGGGACCAGTTCGACGGAGCGGGCCCAAACCTCCACCGCCGACTCGAAATTGTACTTCCCGGCATAGATATTCCCCAGACGCAGATAAGTCTCGGCCGCCGCCTCAGTTTGTCCCGACTGTTCCTGAATTTGGCCCATGTAGCCCATGGCCTCATCATTCATCGGATTGACTTTTAACACCTGCTGAAAGGCACGCAGGGCAAAATCGGACTGTCCGGCGTGGAGCGAAGAACGGCCAAATCCAACGATTGCAGCCTCATTGTTAGGAAATTCAGCCAGCGCATACCGATAGGCTTTGCCCGCTTCCGTCCAATTCTCCTGCTCACTCATTTGTTCGGCCCGGGCCATTGCTAATTGAAACTTTTTTTGATCACCAGCCACGATGCGTCACCTTATTTACGTTAAGAAATCAATTTTTGTAGTTTGGATATTTTTCAATCCCCCAGCAACGACGCCAAAATACCTTTCTGGGCATGCAGGCGATTTTCAGCCTGAGGAAAGATAAGCGACTGCGGCCCATCGATCACCTCGTCGGTAATCTCTTCCCCCCGGTGCGCCGGCAGGCAATGCATTACGACCGCATCCGGTTTGGCCTGGGCCACTAATCGGTTGTTGATTTGATAGGGAGGAAAGACTTTCAACCGCTCTTGGGCCTCCGCTTCCTGGCCCATACTCGTCCACACGTCAGCATAAATCACGTCTGCCTCCGCCACAGCTTCAGCCGGATCGCTGGTTACGGTGATCTGCACGCCCCTTTTGGCCGCCAGCCCCTCCACTTCGGTCACGATTTCGGCCGGTAACGCATACCCTGCCGGGGTGGCGATGGCAAAATGAACCCCCAATTTGGCCGAAATAATGGCTAACGAGGTGGCCATATTATTGCCATCCCCGACGTAGGCCATTTTCAAACCCTCGATGCGACCAAAATGCTCCCACATCGTAAAGACATCCGTCAACGCCTGACAGGGATGATTGTAATCGCTCAAGCCGTTGATAACCGGAACCCGGCTATAGTCGGCCAATTGCAACACATGATCGTGAGCGAAAACGCGGGCCATAATGCCATCCACATAGCCGGACAACACCCTGGCCACATCGGGGATCGACTCCCGCCCCCCCAGGCCAATTTCATTGGGCGACAGATACAGCGCCTCCCCCCCCAGGTGGAGCATGCCTACCTCAAAAGAGACCCGCGTCCGCAGGGAGGGTTTTTGAAAAACCATACCCAGAATTTTACCCTGGAGTCGGGGCTGGTTCCCCCCTGCCTTGAGTTCTTCTTTGAGGGATTTAGCTGTGCGTAGAAAGTGCCATATCTGCTCGGCGGAAAAATCGGAGATTGCTATAAAATGTTGCATTCAGGGAGATACATCCTCTAGAAGATATTAGCCAGAGTATACCAACAATCGGGGCTGTTTACAAATAGACACACCCCCTGTCCGTTAGATTATGTTACGATTCTACCCCACACGGCCTTAAAGCACAAGCAGATAGCCTTGTTACTGAGCCACCTCGTACCCGGCCCGTTGCCAGGCCGTAATACCGCCCTGCATATTGTGGACGTTGTCATACCCATTGTCCCGCAAAAATTCGGTCACCTGGCCGCTACGAT
Source organism: uncultured Caldilineaceae bacterium (assembly GCA_964638395.1). GTDB lineage: Bacteria > Chloroflexota > Anaerolineae > 4572-78 > J111 > CAZWZZ01. The sequence continues at coordinate 2,820 of CAZWZZ010000347.1, read as the reverse complement.
TGCCGCTGCGACAAGTTAGGACAATCGTTTTGTCAGTCGGGATTTCCGAAAGGCGGTTGGGAACGTCACCCATCGGAATGTGGGTAATGCCGGGGATATGCCCCGCCTCATATTCCCACTGCTCCCGCACGTCGATCAACAGCACCTCTTCTTCACCCTGAAGCGCCGCCGCTGTCGCCACATCAACTGTGTCGGGCAAATTGGCTATGTCGATCTCGGCCGGGGCCACCTGGCTGACCTCGGTTTGCGCTCCGCAAGCGACCAGGATCAGACTGAATAAGGATGCAATTATCAGATAAATTTGTTTCATGGTCATTTCCTTTTTCTATTCTTGTGTATTTGTGTCAATTCGTAGAGGCAGTTACCACCCATTCCAATGGGTTCGTTCCTGCACCGGCGACCGTTTAGCCGGTTTGAAATCGCTGCCGGTGAAATAGGCCACCGGGAGCAGGGCGGCTTGCGTGATATTATCGGGAATCCCAAGCAGGGTCGCTACCTCTTTTTCATATTGGAGATGGAGCGTGGTCCAAGATGCGCCAACTCCTCGCGCTCGGAGAGCCAGCATCAGCGACCAGGTCGCCGGTAGGATCGAACCGTAGAGCGACGCTTGAGCCAGAACCCCGGCCTCTTCGACCCGTCTCTCAATGCAGGGAATAATATGAACCGGCACCTCATGCAGATGTTCGGCCAGATAGACCGCCGACTCGAACACCCGCCTCATCTGGCTCGGCGGCTGGCTCTCCGCCCCATCCGCCGGGGGTTGAGAGTCGCTCTGTCTGGCCGCGTACATCTGAAAGGCCTGGCTATAAAATTCGGCAATTTTGGCCCGCTTCCGGCTGTCGGTGACCACCACAAAGTGCCAGCCCTGCCGGTTCGAGCCGGTCGGGGCCTGGATGGCGATCTCCAAACAGCGCTCGATGACCTCCGGCTCCACCGGACGGCTCAGATCGAGCCGTTTGCGAACGGAGCGAGTCGTTGTCAACAGATGATCTATCGCAGCTAAATCCATCGGGTATCCTTTCTGTGGCTACGTTACTATTCGTTGACCAGCATCCTGAGTAGCCGGCGTGAAACGGAGACGTATCGAAGGGTGCTGGACGGGGTTAGCTTGAATAATTACGGCATCTTGAGACTTCTCTGAATAAATCGCCCGCGTCCGGCCTGCCCTCGAAACGCTCCGTCGGCCACGATGATCTCGCCCCGGCTAATGGTTATAGCCGGCCAGCCGGTCACAGTCAAGCCCTCGTAAGGCGTCCAATCGACATTTTCATGCAACGTCTCCGGCGAAAGGGTCATCGGTAGCTCCGGGTCGAAGATGACCACATCGGCATCATACCCGACCGCCAGATGCCCCTTGCGAGTCAAGCCACACAGCCGGGCCGGGGTGGTACAGCACAGTTCCACCCAGCGGTTGAGCGAAAAATGGCCGGCCTGCACCCCAAAACTGTAGGTCAGGGCAAAACGGCTCTCAATCGACGGCACGCCGCCGGGGATTTGGCTAAAATCCTCTAACCCTCTGGCCTTATCCTGGCGGCTGAAGGGGCAATGATCGGTCGAGATAAGCTGTAGCTCATCACGGGCGAGGGCCTGCCACAGCCGGGTTTGATCGACGAAGGTTCGCAACGGCGGGGCACAGACCGGCAACGCCCCGGCCACACCGGGCTGATCGTAAGCAGCCTCCGTCAGCAGCAGATATTGGGGGCAGGTTTCGCCATAAACCGGCAATCCCTGGCGGCGGGCAGCGGCGATGCGCGCCACCACCTCGGCGCAGGAGACGTGAAAAATGTAAAGCGGCGTGCCGATGGCGCGGGCCATATCGATGACCCGGCCGGCGGCCTCCCCTTCCATCACCGCCGGGCGGCTGCGGGGATGCCAATGGGGAGCAGTGCGCCCGGCAGCCAGATTTTGCTCGATCAGCAGACAAATCACATCCCAATTTTCGGCGTGAACCACCGGCAGCCCGCCGACGTCGTGAACCGCCTGGAGCGCCCGCCACAACTCATCATCCTTCAGCCGAAAACCATAGGCCATATAGAGCTTGAAGGTGGGACAGCCGGCCTCGACCACGGCGGGTAACTCAGCCAATTTCGCCAGGTCGGGCGGGGCGATGGTCATATGCAGGCCGTAGTCGATGACCGCTCGCCCCTCGGCTTCGGCTCGCCGGGCGGCCAGCGCATCCAGCAGCGATTCCTCCGGCTCGGCAGCGACGAAGTCGATGATGGTGGTCGTTCCGCCACAGGCTGCCGCCCGCGTGCCGGTCAAGAAATCATCGGCGGAGACGACCCCACCCGGCAGCGGCATCTGGTGATGCACGTGAACATCGACTGCCCCCGGCAGCACCAATTTTCCGCTGGCGTCGATTTCGGTGGTCCCGGCCAAATCCTCACCAATGGCGGCGATCCGTTCGCCTCGAATGGCCAGGTCGGCCTGATAAGTGGCTTCGGCGGTGATGAGGGTGCCGTTTTTGATCACGAGATCGAGCATCGGTTACAACTCCACCATCGTCCCCAACCCCTCCGCCTCGGCGACGCGCAAAATCTCGGCGGCGGCGGCGGCATCCTGGACGGCCACGCCGACCGACTTGAAGAAGGTAATCTCCTCCGCCGACTCTCGGCCCGGAATATCGCCGTTGACGATCTGGCCCAGTTCGCCGTGGAGGTCCAGTTTGGTGATAACGTGCTTGTCGAGGGGAATGATGAGATCCCCGGCCTCGGCCAGGCAGGATTGGAGCGAGTCAACCACGATCTTCGATTTTTTGATCGTCACCTCGTCCACCTCCTGCATATGGGCGGCGTAGGAGCCGACGCCGGTGACGTGCGT
>CAZWZZ010000346.1:5428-6637 GCA_964638395.1 uncultured Caldilineaceae bacterium | reverse complement strand
ACAATACTTTCATGCAGGGAACTCCGTTGTTATTGTGGGCGTGGGTAAAGATTTCAGGACGGCCCGATTGTACCATAAGCCACATTGGGCCGCAAATAAAGGACTTGTGTCCTAATGGGGATGAATTTACAAAAAAATGTCCCGGAATACAGACAAAAACGAGAAAATATGTTATCCTATACTATAACCCTAAAAACGAGTATTAGCACAGGTATGAACAAGTTTATGATTGAACCGGATGACCAGATTCGTTGCTGGTCCGGCGGGGATGGATTGACGAAAACGGCGATTCAGTCAACGTTGCAGATGCAGGGCTTCGAGCCGCAAATCTGGCTGGGGCGTAGCGGCGATGTCTATCCTCTTGGCACGGTTCCCTACCAGCGTATCATCTGGGTCGCAGAAGGGACGCTGACTGTCAATCTGCCGGAACAGCAGCAGGAGTTCAAACTAAAGCGGGGGGATTGTCTCAACCTCCCGGCCAACATTCCTCATTTGACCGTCGTCGGCTCGGAAAAGTTAGTCTGTGTCGAGGCCCGCCGTTACCAGGCCGCCCCCTCTTCCAAAGCTGACGTTTCGACGAAAGAGTTGTCATAGGTCCCTAAAAATAGTCTGCTCGCAGCGCCAAAATCGCTACATCCAGCCGGGCGGCCAACTCCCGTGGTGACGCATCCTGCCTCTCCTCGATGACCTCGGCGAGCCATCGCTGCTCAGAAGTTGGTTCTATGAGCCTGGCTTTGACGGGCGAGGGCAGCGGGCTTTGTTCGACACACCCCGGCGGCGTCGAGATCCCGGCGGTCTCTGTCCGGTAAGCGGCGTGCAAGCGGCCCGTCGTGGCACAATACCAGACCACCGTCAGGGTAGCCGCATCCTTCCGTCCGGCAACCACCACAATCGGTTCCCCGGCTACATTCAACGTCCACACCCCAACCTGATGTTGGCGGAGCGCCCGCCGCACATCGGCCAGAAATTGCTCGACTGTGGTCCCCTCCGGCCAGTTCCGGTCGAGGCGCATCGCCCGCAGCAGGGCCAGCTCAACGGCGGGCAGTTGGGAGCCGGGGGCGATGACATCGAACTGCCAAAAGCTGCCCCACAACGCCGCCTCAACCTCCAACAAAGCGTCGGTGAATTCTGCTGCCGTCACTCGTTCGATGATGGCCGCCAGTGGCTCTGTCGTGGCACTGGCCCGGCAGCGGACAAGATGAGCGATAA
>CAZWZZ010000346.1:0-5328 GCA_964638395.1 uncultured Caldilineaceae bacterium | reverse complement strand
GATGAGGATACCATACCCCGCCTGTCAGCCAAAACCCTTACCATAAAATTGTTTGACTTTTACTCTTTTTGCTCGTAAAATAATGACCATTCTTGAGACACCCCACCATGATACAAGTTATTTACCACTTTGACCGATCAATGCTTGATTGTCTTACTATTAAAGAATGGGAGATGTGATACCTTGCCGAACCGAAATCGCCTGATTTTATACACCCTCGCCATCCTCATCCTGAGCTTTGCCCTCGCCTGTAACGCCTCAGAGACGCCTGAACCCGCCAGTGACGAGACCACGACAACGGAAGAAGAAACGACCGCCACCGGCGGCGATACTGCCTCAACCGCCGATGAAGAAGCCAGTACCATAGACGAAGCTGCTGTTGAAGAAGAAACAGAAGCAACCGCAGAAGAAGCGCCAGCCGAAGAGTCGGCTGAAACCATGACCGAAGAAGCCGACCCTGCCGAAACCGAGACCGACGCTGAAACTGAGGAGGCTGGCGAGGCCGAGGCTTCTGCTGATAATAATAATAATGAAGAAGCCGAAGAAGCCAACGAAGAATCTGAGGAAGAATTGGCCCCCTTAGCCGAAGATCAAATCTTTGTCCTGCCCGGCGGCGATCCCCCGACGATGGACCCCCACTTGAGCGGCGACGCTACCTCCGCCGAGTATGTGGTCGAGGTTTACAGCGGGCTGATGGCCTACGACAACGACCTCAACCTCATCCCCGATGTGGCTGAAAGTTATGAGATTTCCGAAGATGGGTTGACCTACACCTTCACCCTTCGTGAAGAGGCCCAATTTCAGGATGGCCAGCCGATCCGGGCCGACGACTTCAAATGGTCCTTCGAGCGAGCCTGCGACCCGGCTACCGGCTCCCGTACCGCCGACACCTATCTGGGCGACGTTATTGGCTGCCGGGACAAGCTGCAAGGGGACGCCGATGAGATAGAGGGCGTGCGGGTCATCGATGATCTGACGTTGGAAGTGACCATCGACGAACCAAAGAGCTTCTTCCTGGCCAAAATGACCTACCCCACTGCCTACGTTCTCGATCAGGAAAATGTCGAAGCGGGCGGAGCCACCTGGTTCGAGCAGCCCAACGGCAGCGGCCCCTTCATGCTCACCGAGTTCGCCCCCGAAGAAGGGGTCATTATCCTTGATAAAAATGAAAATTTCTATCGTGACCCCCAACCCATTCTGGAGCGGGTCATTTACCTTATCAACGCCCCGGTCGATCTGATGAGCGGTTATCAAGAGGGGCTGGGCCCCCTCGGTCTGGAGGATGTGACCTTCGACACCATCCCGGTCAGCACCTCCAACCTGAGCGTGGCCACCGACCCCAATAACCCCTTGAGCGAGGAGTACCGCTCGACGCCGGAGTTGAGCGTCTCCTATCTGGGCTTCAATGTGGATGTGCCGCCCTTTGATGATCCCAAAGTGCGCCAGGCTTTCAACCTCGCTCTGGACAAAGAGCGGATGGTCAAGCTGGTCTTCCGCGATCTGTTCCAGCCGGCCAACGGCATCGTCCCGCCGACTATGCCTGGCTACGAAAATCCCGATTTGAGTGATTTTGAATTTGACCCGGAGCAGGCGTTGGAACTGATCGCCGAGTCCTCCTATGAAGATGTGACCGAACTGCCCGAAATCACCTTGAACGTCAGCGGAACCGGCGGCGGCGTTGGTCCCCTTGTCGAGGCCATCGTCGAGTCCTACGAAGCCAATTTGGGGATCACCATCAATGTCGAGCAGGCTGATTGGCCCGATTTCCTGGCCGATTTGAGCAGCGAGCCGATGCCCTATCAAATGTACCAACTGGGCTGGGTGGCCGATTATCCCGATCCGCAAAACTTCCTCGAAGTGCTGTTCCATTCCGATAGTGCCCAAAATTATGGAAATTACAGCAATGAGGAGGTTGACTCGATTTTGGATGAGGCCCGCCAGGTGCAGGATGCCGGAGCGCGGGAGCGGCTCTACCAGCAGGCTGAGCAGTTGATTCTGGAGGATGCCGCCTGGGTTCCGCTCTACTTTTCGGTCGAACCGGCCCTGGTCAAGCCCTACGTCCAAAATTACACCATTCCGCCAATCAAGATACCAAAATTGCAATATATCTCGATTGCCGAACATTCACCATAAATTTAAGACTAATCCCTTTCCCAGGAGAAGAGAATGGCAACCTTACTCGAGGTGAAAAATCTGACCACCCAGTTTTTCACCCAGGATGGTGTGGTTAACGCGGTTAACGGCATCAGCTACACCCTGAACGAAGGCGAAACATTGGGCATTGTCGGGGAGAGTGGCTCCGGCAAGAGCGTCGGGGTCATGTCTCTCATTCGCCTCATTCCCTCCCCGCCCGGTAAAGTCGTGGCCGGCGAGGTCTTTTTTGATGGCCGTGATCTGTTGAAAGCCAGCGACGAGGAAATCCGTTCTATTCGGGGCAACCGCATCTCGATGATTTTTCAGGATCCGATGACCTCTCTCAACCCCGTGTTGACCGTCGGACGGCAGATTAGCGAGGCGCTGGAGTTGCATCTGGGGATGGACAAGAAGCAGGCCAAGCAGCGAACGATTGATCTGTTGAGCCTGGTCGGGATTCCCCTGGCCGAGCAGCGGGTAGACAACTACCCCCACCAATTTTCCGGGGGGATGCGCCAGCGGGCCATGATTGCGATGGGCCTCTCCTGCAACCCGCAACTACTCATCGCCGATGAGCCGACCACCGCCCTGGATGTGACCATTCAGGCCCAAATTATCGACCTGATCAAGCGCCTGCGGGATGAAATCGGGATGGCCATCATCTGGATCACGCACGATTTGGGTGTGGTAGCCGGCATGGTGGATCGGGTTCTGGTGATGTATGCCGGGCGCATCGTTGAAGAGGCCGACGTCCGTGATCTATACCTCCATCCCCGCCATCCCTACACGATGGGGCTGCTGAAATCTTTGCCTCGTCTGGATGAAGATCGGCCCGAAGAGTTGGCCTCAATCGATGGGTTACCACCCGATTTGGTTAATTACCCCACGGGCTGCCCCTTCTATGCCCGCTGCAACTACCGCATCGACAAATGCACCACCGCCCCCCCACCCCTGGAACCGGTCAAACCGGGCCACCGGGTCGCCTGTTATGTCGATGTGACCACGGCTCAACCGACGACGGACAATCCGTACCAGGAAATAACGATGGCCTAACAGATTTTATTCTCAAGGATGTTCGATAGCCTCGCAGGGACGACACCGAAAATGAAAATTTCGTAAGTCAAACTTAAGTTTGTCTTACACGGTTTATTTTCACAGGAGACAAAGGCATTATGGCAACAAACGGCACCGGCGCTCAGGATGCTCTGGTCAAAATTAAAGATTTAAAAATGTATTTTCCTATCACCAAAGGCATCCTGTTCCAGCGGCACGTCGGTGATATTAAAGCGGTCGATGGCTTAACTTTTGATATTAAGCAGGGTGAGACGTTGGGCCTGGTCGGTGAGAGTGGCTGTGGCAAAAGCACCACCGGGCGGGCTATTTTACAGCTTTATCGCCCTACAGACGGCCAGGTAGAGTTCCGGGGGACGGAATTGACCACCCTCAAGGGGGAAAGTATGCGCAAGATGCGCCGCCACATCCAGATGATCTTCCAGGACCCCTATGCCTCCCTTAATCCCCGGATGACCGTGGGCAGCATTGTCGGCGAACCGCTGGAGGTTCACAATATTCTCCGAGGCAAGGCTCGCCGCGAGCGGGTCAGGGAGCTATTGGAAATTGTCGGCCTGAACCCCTACTTTATCAATCGCTATCCCCACGAATTCTCCGGCGGGCAGCGCCAACGGATTGGGGTCGCCCGCGCCCTGGCCGTTCAGCCCGATTTCATCGTGGCCGATGAGCCAATCTCTGCGTTGGATGTCTCTATTCAAGCCCAGGTTATCAACCTGTTGGAAAAATTGCAGGAAGAGTTCAACCTGACCTATCTTTTTATTGCCCACGATTTGGCCGTCGTCCGCCACATCAGCGACCGCATTGCGGTGATGTATCTGGGCAAAATCATGGAGATGACCGACCGTAAAACCCTGTATCAAAACCCGGTCCATCCCTATACCCAGGCCCTGCTCTCGGCGGTGCCCATCCCCGATCCCATCGCTGAGATGGAGCGGGAGAAAAAGCGGGTCATCCTTGAAGGGGATGTGCCCAGCCCGGCCAACCCGCCCCAGGGCTGCAATTTTTGCACCCGCTGTTATCGTAAAGATGAGGTTCGGCAGAAGTACGGCATTGATTGTGACATCGTCGAGCCGAAGTTTGCTGAGGTCGAGGAAGATCACTGGGCGGCCTGTCATCTGTACGAACCATCGAGGCCGTAAATTCCTGTGGGCCGTATATATTTGGAGGCGTAAGGCACACCCTCGTGCCGAATGGAGTCGCATGGAAGCGTGCTGTTCCTGCCGAACGGAGCCGCACGGAGGCGTGCGATCTCCTCAAATTTTGATCTACTGAACGACTTTGTACTAAAGAAAAAAGGAGGAGTTTCAGAATGTCCAAAAAATTGATGTTGTTGTTTCTATCAGCAGTCCTCTTGAGCCTGGTCGCCGCCTGCGGCACGGCGCAACCGGAAACCATCACTGTGGTGGAGACCGTCGTAGTTGAGAAAGAGGTCGAGGGCGAGCCGGTGACCGTGGTCGAGACGGTCGAAGTGGTCAAAGAAGTGGAAGTGGTTAAAGAAGTCGAGGCCACCGACCCGGATGCTGACCGGGTGACGTTACGCACGATCATCGGCAACGAGCCGCCCAGTCTTGATCCCTCGCTGGCGACCGATACTACCTCGGTCTTCTTTATCTCCAATATGTTTGTCGGTCTGACTAAATTTGACCAGGAAGCGAATGTGGTCCCCTCCCTGGCCACCGATTGGGAAGTCTCTGAGGATGGCTTGCAGTGGACCTTCAACCTGCGGGATGATATTATGTGGGTCAACCGTGACCCCAGTACCGGTGAATTCACTGAAATTCGCCCGGTCACCGCGCAGGATGTCGTCTACGGCGTGACCCGCACCCTCGATCCCAACACGGCGTCGGATTATGCCTATGTGTTGTATGCTATCGCTGGGGCCGAGGAGCTGAACACCGCCGATCCCGCCGCCGAAGGGTTTGACGACCTGCTGGCCGGTGTCGGCGTCGAAGCGCCCGATGATACGACCGTGGTCTTCACCCTCACAGACCCGGCGGCCTACTTCCCCTCCATCGCCGGGATGTGGGTCACTTATCCCCAACCCCAGGAAGCTATCGAGCAGTGGGGTGATAACTGGACCGAGGCCGGTCTGATTGTCACCAACGGCCCCTACACCCTGCGGGA
>CAZWZZ010000345.1:0-6660 GCA_964638395.1 uncultured Caldilineaceae bacterium | reverse complement strand
GGATGATGAGTCAGTGGTCAGTTGTCCTTTGTCCTTTGCAACTGACCACTGACAAAGGACAACTGACCCTAAGCTCGGATTTTTGGGATCATTATTTTTCTGGAACTCCCTTAATTCGCTGCACTGTTGTTGTTCAAGATACTTTATGGGGAGTCGATATGCTCGCAAGAATCTCAAGCTTGCTGATAATCGTTTTTGTGCTAATGGGCTGTACCGTTATTAGCCGACTACCGGCCGGCTGCCCCCCAGCCTGTACCAATCTGAACGTGAGACAGGGGTCGCTCAATGGCGTCGATCTGTCCGGGGCTAATATGGCCGGGGCGACCATTATTAATAGCTATCTCCAGGGGGCCAACTTGCGGGAGGCTAATATGTCCGGCATTATCCTCTGGAACAGTAGTTTGATCGGCGCTGATCTATCCGGAGCCAATCTGCGGGGGGCCAACCTTCAGGGGATCAATCTGACGGGGGCCATTGTAGACGGAGCCAATTTCTCCGGAGCCAACTTAACCGGCGCGATTTTATCCGGGCTGGATTTGACCAATGTCAATCTCAATGCCGTGGTTCTCAATGAGGCCAGATTGACTAGCGCCAAGATGTGGGGGGCCAATTTGAAAGGGGTGCAACTGGTCGAAACCGACTTGCGGGGGACGAACCTGGTGGGGGCGAACCTGGCCGGGGCGACGTTGGGCGATGCCTCGGCCCGAGATTCGGGGGCCAACTTGCGAGGGGCCGACCTGCGAGGTATCAATTTATCCGGGGCCGATCTGTCCAGAGCCGATCTGTCGGGAACCCAGCTTAATCAAGCCTACTTGGGCGGCGTGACCATGTTCGACACGACATTGGCCGGGGCCGATTTAACGAAAGCCAATCTTAGCCGGGCCGATTTGGTGATGACCGATTTAAGCGGGGTTAACCTGACCGGGGCCAATTTGACGGGAACCAGCCTGCGACAAATTCTGTTTATCGGCGCCCAACTGCAAGGGGCCAATTTCCAAGAGGTGACTCTCATCGAGCCGGCACCGGGTATTCAGGGGGGCGATGCGGTCATCGAGTATATCGAATTGAACGGGGCCCATTTCGATAGCGCCACCCAATGGCCGGCGGGATACGAGCCGCCGGTGGGCGTGATTAAGGTTGAAGACATTCAATCGGAAGGCTCGGCTTTCGCCCCATAACGCTCAAGCCACTCGGTAGCAATATTTGTTAGATTGGCTGCGGCCCAGGGAATGTCGATCTCCATCAGTTGAGCCGCCGGGTCAGCCAATCCCCCCTCGAAAACCGGCCGATCCTCAAGATCAACGGTAATTAGCATCCGGTCGCGTGCGTACAATTTCATCGCTTCGTCGCTAATTATCCAATCATAAAAGGTTTGAGCCGCCTGTTTGACACGGTCTTTCCTGATGAGGGCGCTGCTTCGTATATTCCAGCCGGACCCCTCGGCCGGAAATACGGTTTTAATCGGTTCTCCGTCTCGCTCTAAAGCGATGCCGTCATCTTCGCCGCCAATGGCAATGGCATACTCCCCTGCCGCCGCCAACCGGCACGGTTTAGAGCCGGAGCTTGTATAGAGGGCTATATTCTGGTGCAGCTGATCCAGATAATCCCAGCCGTTCTGCTCGCCATAATAGTAGAGCAACGCTGACACCGACAGATAGGCGGTGCCGGAGGTGGCCGGATTGGGCATAACCAGGTGGCCTTCATAGACCGGATCGAGTAAATCTTCCCAGGATTGGGGCATCGGCAGATCCAATTCTTCCAACTGCACGGTGTTTACGCAAAAAGCCGACATAAACACATCATTGCCCACCCAATTTGGCGGAGACGCGGTATCGCGGAACCGGGGCGAGATGCGCTCCACCCCGGCCGGGGCATACGGTTCAAGCAAATCGTTCCATTCAGCCAATAACAAAGCCGTCGCGGATACGCTCCAGACCACATCCCCCTGAGGATCATCGGCTTCATCGAATAGGCGTTGTAGCACAATCCCGGTTGACTCCCGCAGCAGATTAACTTTAATGTCAGGATATTGTTCTTCGAAGTGTGGCAAATATTGCTCGGCCAGTTCTTCATCCATTGCCGTATAAACTGTGATTTCACCCTCTGTGGGCGAGTCTGGTGGCGGAGCGGCGTCAGCCTGGGTGCAGGCCGTCAGCAAAAAGACGAGCAGTAATCCAATGAGGAGGGGGCTTTGTAAGAAATTACGTCGCATGGGTCTTCCTTTCCGGGAAAAAATTCTCTGAATAATAAAACTACAGCGGATGAGGAAAGAAACGGATATAGACGTTCAGAAAATGTTTTTGACTCCAAGGCTAAATTGGAGCAGTTTCAAAAACTGCTCCAATTTTCAATTCAAAATGTTTTTCTGAAAAACTATAGAAAAGATGTGCAATCCGGTATTTTCTCGATCCGTTGTAGTGTTTGGGCTGTGCAAAATACCATTGCCCCTGACACTGTTTGCATTTTTTTATGAGTTCCGCAGTTGACGCTCTGAGAGGGTTTGCAACCCTCGAATACGGCGGTTACAAACCGCCTCCGAGCCAACTGCGTAAGTCCTATTTTTAATGGAGGGGCGAGCCGACTCTCGAAACGGCGTTCAAAATATGGTAAAGATTGACCCTGGCATAGCCATCTGGCTGCGGCGCGTCGTCTCGAACCGTCGTCAGCAGATGGTTCAAATGTTGCTGAAGATCGTCGGGCCGCCATCGAGCCGCCAGATGGGCGGCAATCGGGTGGAGCAGATGCTCCGGTTGATCGTTGGGGGAGGCTTTAGAATTGACCAGATTGTAACGATTTAGGAAAGCCGTGGTCAAGTCGCCGGTGCTTTTTTTTGCTTTTTCCGGGTTTGCCCGGTGTCGGTTCGATTCCTCAAATAACGCTTCCGGCACGATCTCCTCGATTTCCCGACAGACGGTTTCGACAAACCCCGTGGCCAGGGTCTCGGCCAGTAAATTTTGAATGGCAAACCCATCGACATATTTTTCCAGCAAGCACCGGCGTTGGAGAGACTGCAAAGCCGCCAGAAAGTCCCGCTTTGAGGCCGAGGGGGCCAGATATTCCGACAAGGTTTGAAAGGCAACCGGTTTCCCCTCGAGCGCCAGCCGGGTCATAATCTCCCGCTCCAGAGGGGAGAGAGGCGCCAACTGTTGCTCGATCATAGATTGTAGGCCGTCGAAAATCAAGATGTTTTCCTGAATGAACTGGTCGATGTTGCCGCCAAAAAAGTTTTGGATGGTCATCGCGGCCAGTTTCAAGGCCAGGGGATGCCCGGAATACCGCCTGTTGAGCGTCGAGAGAGCCTCCTGACTGCCGGTTAACCCAAATGCCTCTAAAATTTCTTGGCCCACCTCCGGGCATAGACCGGTCAGCGGTAGCGACCGGACCCGGGCCGAGTCGAGGGCTAGATGTTGAAATTCTCGCGGCTGTAAGCGACTGGTCAGGAGCAGACAACTGCGGTGATCGGTTCGAGCGATCCACACTAATAACTGTTCGTAAGCCTCATCAGTGGGGCGGAATTGCCCGCTTGCCTCGGCATCCGGCAACACCCCACTAAAATCATCAAGAATGAGCAAGCAGCGTTGCTGCTGCAACTGTTCAAATAACAAGGCCAACTGAGCATCCACGTAGTCGGGAACCGAGGCTGGTGATTGACCGGTCAACGTTTGTAGCCACTCCCGGAGAAGGTGGGTAAAGGGCGGGCCGTTCCGCAGCGACCGCCAGATGATCCGGTCGAAGCCGCCCGTTTGCAAGCTCGATCCATCCGGGAATTTATTGTAAGCGAGGGCTTCGGTCAGTTGAACCGTCAGGGCGGTTTTACCCTGGCCGCCGATTCCAAAAATAGCCGCCAACCGACAGCCGTCATTGACGACCCATTGCGCCAGATGCTTCAATTCGGATTGACGGCCATAGAAAGGCGTCTGAATCGGGGCGTGGCCCCAATCAATCTGCGGGAGAGGCAACGGACGAGTTGTTTCCGAGAGGGGAGAGGGCGCTGGTGAGGCGGTAGTAATTAGACTGTGTTCCTGAACCGGGGGCAGGGGAGATGGGGGCGAGATGTTACCCGATTTGAGTTGCTCATACAGCTCTGTGGTTTCGGCCAGGGGGGCGGTGTCCAGTTCATCCGCCAGGATTTGGCGACACGTTTCATACTGGATCAAGGCCGCGTTCCGTTGGCCGGTCAGGGCTAAACATAACATTCGCTGGCGGTGGGTCGTTTCTCGCCACGGTTCCACGGCCAACAGCCGTTCGGTGGCTGTCAGGCCGAGGGCATACCCTTGCTCTTCGATGGCCCGCCGGGCCAGCGTATCGAGACCCTTGATGAACAAGCCTTGCAAATATTCCCGCTGTAGCAAGACCCATTCCTCAAAAAGGATGGTGTTACGGACGTGGAAGCCTTCCAAAAACTCACCACGATAGAGCTTGATACTCTCATCCAGGCGTGTGAGCGCTATGTCGGCCGAGGCATCGGACAAGGCGTTAGTAAAGATTTCTACATCGAGCCGGTAGGGACTGCTCCGGTCAAAAGAGACCGTCTGCGCGGTAATGTCGAGGTATGGCCCCACCAGAGGGCGTAAATCATACAGAACATTCCGCAGATTTTTTCTGGCTTGACGGTCGGTGGCATCGCTCCAGAGCAGCGTCGCCAGGGCGTGGCGGGTGTGGGTTTCGCCGGTCACGGCCAGGTAAAACAGCAGCGCCTGGGCCTTGTTCGTACTCAACCCGGACAGCGGCTCGTCGTTTAGATTGATTTGAGGCGGTCCAAGAAAACTCAGGTTTAAGGTGGGTATCATCAAATAGTTATACCTCCTTTTAGGCTGGCAGCATTTTGGATCCGTAGGGTGGGCATCCCTATGCCCGACCCGCTACCGCATAGGGATGCGGCAGCTACGAAACAAAATCATTTTCTGAAGAACTATATCTGAAAGCAGTTTCGCTACCGTAAATGGGCGACGTTTGGCCTGACCTATGGAAACCTTTAGGGTCTTGTTCGTCATTTTTCGAACTGCTGTAGGCTGGGGTCGCTGCTTGACCTTACATCTTGCAAGGCCGCCAGCAACACCTGGGGCGGATCCCCCTTACAGACGAAGCCATTGGCCCCGGCTGCCAGGGCCGCGCTGCGACTGTCAGGCTGGCTACTGAGGCTAATCACCCACAGCGTGGGGTTGGCCTGGCGTAATAAGGTTAGCAGCGCTGTGGGTCGATTGTCTGGCAGTTCCCAATCGAGCAGAACCACGTCGGGCCGGGCAGCCTTGATTTGCTGCAACAATGACCCCATCTCCGACGTGGCTCCGACCAAGGTCAACCCCGGTTGCGCTTTCAGGAAAAAATGTAAGGCCCGCCGCACTTTGGCTTGCCCCTCGGCTAATAGCACCCGCATACTGCTCCATTCGTAAATCTTGTGGCCAATAGAAATGGGGGAGATGAATTAATAATTCAGACTTCGGGTTTTGGGTTGTTTGTATATATGGTGAAAACGGAATCTGATAGGAATAGGGGTGAAGCGGTTTTTTTACTACGCCCACCCCTATTCCTATCTAAACTATTTGATCATCATCATTAACGACGACTATAGAGATACAAGCCTGCGCCGGCCAAGAGCGTTACGGCCCCAAGCCCGACGAAGAAACCGGCGAAGGGAAAGGCTACGCCACCGCTTTGCGGTAAGGTAGCCGGTTCGGCTTCTTCGGCGGCTGGCTCGGCTTCAGCGGCCGGTTCACTTTCGGCTGCGGCTGGTTCGGCGTCGGCAGCCGAGTCCGTTTCGCCGGTGTTCAAGAAGGTGCGATCATTGAATTCCTGCACCGGCCGGAAATTATTATCATAAATGTTGGTATAGGCGGCAATCTGCTCCGCCGATAGCTCAACCGTCTCACTAAGCATCACCCATTTGACGCCCTGAGTACAGGGCGGGGTGGTCAAGGAGCCGTTGTAGCGATGGTAGGTCCGCTCCGCCGGCAACAGGTCGTCGGCATTGACCGTTTCGCCGGGCACCGCCTCCGGTTCGGTTTCGGTAGCCGGTAGATTATTGAAGACCGGTTCAAAGGCTGCGTTGTGTTCACCAACCTCTAACCAGGCCCCGACGACGGCCAGTTCCCCGGCGGCGGTGCTATGCACCAGATGCAACTCCATCGGCGCGTGTTCGCCCGCTTGGGTATGTTCGCTGGTGGCGTGGAAGTGGAACTGCACTAATTCATACGTCTGACCCTCTAGCACCAGGTCGCTACCGGGATCGTAGTTGACCTAGATGGTATGGCCATTATTGAAAATGTTGACGGCGCTGGGCTGGTAGTTGTAGCCTAAATCCGCCGGGTTCACGGGCGCGTCGGCCGGAATGTTGACCGGCGATTGCTCCATCCCCGTCTCGCACAGGGCATAATCGGGAGTAAGTTCGGCCCAATTCTCCGGCCCTTCCTCGCCCTCATAGCCCCAATGAACCGGCCCTTCGGCGGCGGCGATGCCGCCAAAAACCATCAAGCCCGCAATAATCCACGTTACGACCATCAATGTACGACTTGTAAAATGTTTCATTTTTTGAAATACCTCTTTCCTGATATTTTGAATTGGTGAGGCTCCTCACGGTTAAAAGTGGCAATTGCTCGGAAAGCATTATAAATAAAAAACGCTTCTCTGACCTTAGCCATTAGAAGCGTTTTTCTCTTCGCC
>CAZWZZ010000344.1:0-6667 GCA_964638395.1 uncultured Caldilineaceae bacterium | reverse complement strand
CCCGTAGTAAAATAGTCCGATGCTCGTTTTGCTCAAAGCGGGGGCGTATGAAGGTTTTGAAAAACATCGTGATGATCCTGCTTGGGATTATCCTCTGGCCGTTTACCCTGGCCCGGCTCTACAAAACGCTCAAAACAAAATGGACACCCCGAAAAAAGCAGCAGAAATTGAGGATGTTACTGAACGGGCAGGCCATAGAGGATGTTTTACAGGCGGCCCCCTATGGCTATAGCCTATCTGTCCGCAGATGATTGACGGTAGACCGCAGCACCCTTCGATACAACCTCGTACCTCGGTTTACTCAGGATGCGGCGGTCTACTGATTGACGGTTGTTGAATAATCTTCCGGACGCGCCCCTGCCCCGGTCGAGTCACCGGCGGTTTCAATGGAACAGGGCGGGGTATGGAGGGGTGGCAGCGAGAGGCAAGGGCGAGGCTGTTTTTCTTGGATGATCGGATGTTGGGGGCAACGTGACGGACTTGATCCATTAATTTAGGCGATTGAGATGACATTTTTGGCCCTCCCTGGCTAGTATGAGCTACCATAAACATTTGTTCTGGTACTTTAGTCCTATTCTAGCCAAATTTACAAGGTAGGCAAATGGGGTATAATTACGAGGAGTTGTCCACTAGAAACGATTCGGCGGACGAGTGACCGTAAAAATTTACAGGTGGACAAGTCCAGGGAATCTTTTCGGTGGAGTTGGCCAGAGAATAAGATTGTTGGTCGCTTTCCGTTGTTTTTTCAGGTTTGCAAATGTCAAAGTCGGGGGTGTTGGGTGGTTTGTGAGCGTGGCGCAACGTAGCAAGTTACTTGTCGTTGGTAATGGGGCAGCAGCCACCCGCCGGACGGTGTTACCCGAAACGGCCTGGAAAATGCAGCAACTTTTCACGGCAGTTCTGATTGCAAATCAAGCGAGTCGAAAGCGCGAAATATCAGGGCTGTATTTCAACACTGGGCCTGTGGCAAACCAGAAGCGGTTGCCCGTTTGTAGTGGTTTCAGGCCTCTTTTGCCGGACGCGTACTGCGCTAAGTAATAAACCACAAATAACTTCCGAACTATCAAAAAATGGCGAAGAGGAGATTAGGCGATAAGGAGATTTGTAACGCCAATCTCCGACCAGATCGCTCAAGTCAATTAATAACTGATCCTTAGCAAGCCAGAGAAGAATCGATCGATATGATAATCACAATCCATACGGTTGCCGGTATCGTGGCTCTAATCTGCGGGGCCTGGAATTTGTTGAGCCGGAAAGGGACGCGGCGTCACCGCCTGGTTGGGTGGCTCTACGCGGTCGCGATGTACGTACTCATAGCAACATCATTTTTTATTTACGAGCTGTTTGGTCAATTCGGAGCATTCCACGTTCTGGCAATTGTGAGCGGCGTGACGCTCTCGCTGGCCCTTTACTTTCCCCTGCGCCGCGACCGTTATCCCGGTTGGTTGGTGCATCACTATTTCTGGATGGGCTACGCCTACGTTGGGCTGGTGATGGCTACCGGCTCCCATCTGTTCGACTATTTCCCCCGGCTTCCATTCGCCGCAGGCGCTTTCTTGTTTTGGGGCGTACCCTTCATCGTCGGGACAATCTTGATCCAACGGCAGCGAAAAAGGGTGCTGGCTCCCTTAATCGAACATTACTCATAGGGCTGCTGCGGCCTAAAGTGCTATCAAGGACAGAGAACGGCGGAGTGTCGCAGTTGTGGTACACTGCATTGCAGGTAGCCACAAAGCGGCGCTGCTTATTTTGGGGGATAAAGCTCCCCAAAATAACATCACCGCCTTGTTCGGTTTTTGGTCGATGGGCAGGATGTTGTTTTCTTGCCCGACCGTTGCAATCCGTCCCGCAAACTGTAGTTGGCGAGGTTGGAGGTTATTGCGTCGGTATATGAATTTGATGCAGGTGGGCAAGCGGCGGTACAGCTTTTTATCGGGCGAGTGTTTAGATTTGGTGCAGTTCGTCCAGCGGGGTCGCGTCCACCAATGCAATTACAGTGGAACGCGCAAGCTGGGCTTCCCACGCAAGACAGCCGGTAGTTTTGGTCAAGCCGTATGCGTCCACTGTATTGCGGCGTTAGGCATCAAAAAGATAACAGGAATGTTGCCAAAATATGGAACCATTGCAAAAAGGTCACACCCTTGACAAAATAAAGCCAGTTTCATTATGGCAAGCATTACTCATATTTGGCATACCTGGAATTGTGATTTATCTAGGTGTACATTACTTGGTGCCAATAATGGTCAACAATGAGGTACCATTGGTGTTCGCCTGGACGCTGGCTGTGGCAGGTCCAACAGTGATAAATGCGGTCATTGTGTTAACCTATTATTTCAGTACACAAAGGCCGACAATTCAACAATTTGTGAGACGATTTCGGCTTAACGCACCTTCAAGAAATATAATCTGGCAAGTGCCCCTCACGGCAATAGCGATTGTGATCCTCACCGAACTGTTAGCATGGACCGTTCCCTATCTGAGTCAAGTCTCAATGTTAGCCCCCCCCACAATCATACCAGAGATCTTTGCGAACGTTTTCGAATCATTGGATGGCGGATTGACTACTGCTACCTTTATGGGGAAGGAGGTATCGCCTGAGCAGTGGTGGCTTGTCCCATTTTGGTTGTTCTTTTGGGTAACGTTGGCAGTTGTTGGCGAAGAAATCGTGTGGCGAGGCTATATACTACCGGGGCAAGAAGTATTATACGGGAAGTATGCTTGGCTGGTCAATGGATTACTTTGGAATATCCCATTCCACTTATATACGCTCCATAATTTTTTTTCGGATATACCACTATACTTGTTGCTGCCATTTGTGGTATATCGCACAAGAAATACCTGGGTTGGAATAGGGGTGCATGCGCTATTAGTATCTCTCGCCTTGATCATTCTAATACCTGGATTAATCCAATGATAAATGCAACAAGAGGACAAGATATAGAGCTTTTTAGTGGTTGAAGACGCCTAACAACAAGGCAAATGTAGTTGAATTGCCCCGTCCTGTTTTTGGAAATCAATTTGGCGACACTCACATTTCTATTCGCAGATTGGCTAAACCGAGGAAGATGGTAAAATAAATATAGAATTCTTGAGTGCTTCTCCATTTACTGATCTGACCTCAATAACAATGGCATCAATCAAACTCAAATCAAAACATCGAAAAACACTGCAAGCTATTTTTGATAACCCGGTTCGTGCAAACATCGTTTGGAAAGATGTTGAAAAGCTGCTTATGGCTTGTGGGGCTGAAATCAGTGAGGGAAGCGGTTCAAGAGTTCGGATTGTATTGAATGAGGTCAAAGCTGTTTTTCATCGTCCCCATCCTCAAAAAGAAACGAACAAAGGGACGGTAGTTTCAATGCGGCGTTTTCTGACAGAAGCAGGAGTGACACCTGATGATGGAGTATAAAGGTTATTTGGGCCAAGTTGAATTTGATGATGAGGCCAATATTTTTCACGGTGAGGTGGTCAATATTCGTGATGTGATTACCTTTCAAGGTCAATCTGTTGCTGAACTACGACAAGCATTCGAAGACTCGATTGAGGATTATTTAGCTTTTTGCCTTGAACGTGGCGAGCAACCGGAGGCGCCATTTTCGGGTCGCTTTACCGTGCAGATATCACCGGAAGAACATCGGCGAATAATCCTTGCCGCCACGAAAGCAGGCAAAAGGATAGATAATTGGGTGGTTGAAGTCCTAGAGCAAGCGGCGGCAAGCTAAAAGAGGTTACCAAAAAATGGCGGGCATAGTTACAAAACTGAATCGAGCTAAACGATTACGCTGTTCAAATAGCAAATTTCGTCGAACTTTACGCTGGTACAAAAAGTCGGCCCATCGAGTAGACCGACGCAAGGCGCGGGAAGCTCTGAAACAAGGCCAAGAGTATCACAGTATTCCTCGTCTGACCAGCTGGGATATCGTTTGATAAAAGTGTGAGTCCTGTTTGTCTCACCTGCCCTTATTGGCGTCTTGTTGGTATGTCGGGAGCGTGGTAAAAGTAGCCAGCTTTCCAACAAAAAAATGCAGGTTAATTACTACCCTTTCATTTTTACAGCTTGGTTGCGCCTATGGTACAACCTTTACCTTGAAGGTGACTTTGCTGGCCCGTAATCGCCTAATTTTGAGCGTTACAAACCCCACCAAAAAAAGACCGGTATTCATTACCGATCCTTCCTCAATAATTCCCCCAACCACCCCCCCATAAATCCCCCCCAGCCTGGCCGCACCGGGTCATTACTCACCGCGCTCAACGCTGAATCAATGGCCTGCGGTGGAGGAAGGACCAGTGACGAACGATGAAGGATCAGTACATCCAAATTTTATGCTCGGAGGAGGTTACAAACCTCCTCCGAGCTTTGCTGTTGAGGTCTACTGATAATTTCCTAACTTCCGGGCCTCTAATTTTCCTTTCCGAGCTGACTCTCTCAGAAAATCGTGGGTTAGACCACTGTATTCTGCCGCTTCGGCCAGTGAAATCAGGTCTTCATTTTGGAGAGGGTCTTCGGCCATTTGGTCAAACTCCATCGAGATAGTAAAATTATGATAAGCTAAAGTGAAGTAAAAAGGCAAAGAATAAGTTGGTTTGAATGCTTTGTGCTGTCATTGGCTAAATTGATTCGGGGTTCTTGAAATGGGAAAGAAGGCCGGCAGGCGAGTACGGGGTAAAATGAGACAAATCATTATTCATCTGGCCCGTCTGCTGAATGAAACAATCGCCGGTTATGAACCTGACCATCAAGAAAACCGGCAGCTTGACCTCATTCATTGGTGGTACGAGATTCAAAATTGGGTCCAACTATAATCAATGCAGGAGGTTTGTATGGATAATTCAAGAGAATCTATAATTGAACAGATTGATGAACTCATTGCGGCTTCGCAGCAATTTGAACAACAACTGACCGAGGCCGGCTTTAGTCAAGCGCATAACTGGATGTTTAATATTCGGGAAATCCTCTACGATTTGCAACGAATGAACAAACTCTTAGCTAATCTGTTCGATACGGCCGATGTCGATAAAGCCCCACTTTTATTAAACAACTTTGTGGAAGATTTTCTCTACACCGTTGTGCCTCATGTCCAACATCATTTGAATGAATTAGAAGAAGAAATGGAAAACCTGCTACCGGCATCCGAGCTGCAAAGTTAGAACCCGATTTTGCAAGATACGATGTAGGACCAACGAACTACATAACAAAAATTTAACCCGATCCGGAAAGCTGCGTTTAATTGAAAGCGATTGGGGGATGGTTCAGAATAGGTTGACACTTTTTTACCCGCCAGGTTGAGCAACGTTACCCCGTAAAACGCAAAACGTGAAACGCAAGCGGTTATTTTGTCAAAATCATTACGTTTTGCGCTTTACGTTTTACGACGTTGTCAACCAAATTTTTTGGGGATATGAACCAGCCCCAGAAAACTTATCACAAAATCTGAAACTCATTTGGTTACAATTTGAGGGTAACTTTAGCATGCTTAACCTTGAAACGCTCTTGGGACTAGGCGGTGCCCTGCTGTTCCAGCCACTTTAAAATCGCTTGGTTTGTTTCTTCCGGCTTTTCTTGCTGGATCCAATGACCGCAATCCAGATTGACCACTTCCACATTGGGCACGAACTCTATTAGTTTTTCAGACTTCGGGATCACATCCCGGTCGCCATAGATCATGAGTGTAGGCTGTTGAATAATTGGGTCCACGTCTGCTAATAAGTGCCAGTTGCGGTCAAGGTTCCTGTACCAGTTTATACTGCCTGTGAACCCTGACGCTTCAAAGGCAGAGACGAAAACGGCCAGTTCGCTTTCACTCATTAGCGGCTCACCGGGGGGCGTTTCTGTTCTGGCGAGATTTATCATCATCATACCCGGCTCAGGCGGTGCGGGAGGCACATTCTTGCGGAACATATTGCGAAGGAACTGGGAAGTATTTTCTTCTAAAATCGCGTCCGCAACGCCTGGCTGTCGATTAAAGTGGACAAAATAGTAGTCGCCGCCAAGAAATTCTTCCATGACCTCGATCCAGGGTTTTTCCCCGCGCTCTTGATAAGGCAAGGCCAAGTTTATCACTTTATTTACCCGATTTGGATGCAATAAGGTCAATCCCCAAACGACCATTGCGCCCCAATCGTGACCGACGAAGGTGGCATTTTCGTATCCGTAGTGATCGAGAAGTGCGATGAGATCACCCGACAACTGTTCAATGTCATAATCTGTTACTTCGGTCGGACGGGATGAGTGGCCATAACCCCGCTGGTTTGGGACGATGACATGGTAGCCCGCTGCGGCAAGGGCGGGTACCTGATGGCGCCAAGAAAAGGCATGCTCTGACCAGCCGTGACAGAGGACAATAGGTTTTCCTGCATTTTGTCGGCCTGCTTCAAAGACTTCCAGTTCCACACCGTTGACTGAAATAAGGGTGGGCTTGGGAAAATCGGTTGTTACGTTCATTGAATTTTTATCCATATTATTCTCCTTAAATATGTAAAATTTTAAAACCCGGTCGATTTTTGATTGACAACAGAGATATTTCTTATCCATTATGCGTAATTCAGACCTTTGAGGTTTACAAGTCGATTTCCAACCAAAAATTGGCTGTGTAGACCAAAAAGGTTTTACAAAAATAGGAGTTACGCAGTTCGCATCCCGAGTAGCCTTGAAAAGGCGTATCGAGGG